>ONMG01000235.1 GCA_900318855.1 uncultured Prevotella sp. | reverse complement strand
CATCTCGCCGATGGATTCCATCAAGCCTCTCGAAAAACATGCCGGGTGGACAGAGGAGCGCGTCGAGCAATATAACCAGGAGCGCATTTATTCCATTATTAACAGCGGCTGGGACCTGATCATCATCGATGAGGCACATCGCGTCGCTGGTTCTTCCGGCGAAGTGGCTCGATATAAGCTCGGGTATTTACTTTCACAGGCAAGTCCATATCTGCTTCTTTTGACAGCAACACCACACAATGGTAAAACCGAGCCGTTTCTGCGTCTGGTTCGTCTACTCGACGAAGATGCCTTTCCGAACGCAAAATCTGTGATCAAGGAGCAGGTTGCTCCGTTCCTGATCCGTACGGAAAAGCGGGAAGCCATAGACAACAACGGCAATTTACTCTTCAAGAATCGTGTCACGCATCTGGTTGAACTGGCTTGGGACGAGCGGCACACCTATCAGCGGCAGCTGTATGAGATAGTCACTTCTTATGTTTCCAAGACCTACAACAAAGCACTCCGAAACCGGAAGAAGAACATGTGCCTGATTTTTCTTCTAATCATCATGCAGCGTATGGTCACGAGTAGTACGGCAGCAATTCGCCAGAGCCTTGAACGTCGACTTGAAATCCTGAAGACCCAGAATACAAAACTTGCTTCTCTTACCGAAGAGGATCTAGCGGAGCTGGATATCGAAGACGGCGTGGAAGACGCGCTGCAGGCGATGTCGCTGGACATGGAGAGAGAAATCAGCGAACTTGAAACTATCATCGAGGTGGCAAAGCAGGCGGAATTCCAGCATCCGGATGTCAAGGTTGAAACGCTGGAGAATACGATCGATGCCCTTTTGAACGCTGACCACAATCAGAAGATCATCATCTTTACGGAGTTTGTGGCAACACAGGAATACCTCCAGCGTCTGTTGACCGACATGGGATATATGGTGACAATCCTGAATGGCCGCATGAGCATTGAAGAACGAAATGAGGCACTCTGGGAATTCCGGGACAGTACGAATATCTTCATTTCCACGGATGCTGGTGGAGAAGGCTTGAACCTGCAGTTCTCGAACATCATTATCAATTACGACCTGCCGTGGAATCCGATGAAGATCGAACAGCGCTGCGGCCGTGTAGACCGAATCGGACAGACAAGAGACGTCCAGATTTTCAACTTCATCGTCACGGATACGATTGAAAACCGTGTCCGGGAGGTTCTGGAAGAAAAACTCTCCGTCATTCTGAAGGAAATGGGTGTCGATAAGTATTCCGATGTCCTCGACAGCGAAATCGCGGAGGTCAATTTTACAGATGTCTATATGCAATCGATAAGCAGACCGCATAGAAAGTCGGACGCGAATCTTTACCCTGTTGAATCCGAACTCCGTCAGGAACTGAAGAATGCTCAGAAATATAAGAGTCTGCTTCATGAAGATAAGGACCTGACTCAGCTTGTCGGGAAGGAATCGAACTTTGATGTGAATTCCGCACTCCGGCAGATGCTGATTTACTATGATGCATGGCAGGGATTGGCCCCACGCCTCATTATGGATATCGGCATCAATGATGAGATCATCACGAGACGCCTGCATACTGATGTAATCCAGGACAGATTTTCTCCGATTCTTTCCGTTTCCATTCAGGACTTTCCAAACGAGGAAGGGTACTTCATGCTTTGGAATCTCTCTGTAACCGATGAAGAAATGGATCAGAGAATACTTCCTGTATTTGTGAATAAGGATTTTGTGCTACGGCCTATGGCTGGACAGCGGATTATGAATGTATTTCTCGATAGAACATCAAGGCTTTCCGTGCAATCTGTTCCGAACATAACAGGTGATGAATATGCCAAGCTTGAAAAACTGAGTACAGAATATGCTTACGATACATTCCTCGAGCTGAAAGACCAGCAGCTGAAAAGGAACAAAGAAATATATGACAAATACATGTATGCCCTGAAGCTGCGAACAGAAACAACAGAGCATGTAGGCATCGATAATATCAGGAAGTCTCGGCTGCAGCGACTCGAGAAAGAGAAGAAAGCTGTAGAGGGGCGATATAGGAAAGGGCAAGAGGTCTATCCGGAATTCAGATTGTGCCTGCTTGTCAGATTGGAGTCATGATAGTGTTTGCAGAATATGTATATGAAAAGACCTATGCTTTCAACGCTACACGCATGGTCCTCTATGATGAAGATGGACTTGAGGAAAAGACACATTACCTCGAGGAATTCGAAAACAGAGGTTTTCAGATTATCCGCTATAAGGATGACCTGAGTTTCCGAATTGAATGGGAAGAGCGATTCAAGAATAGTCAGGATAAGTATCTGATTCTTGCACAGCCGAATGCTTATATACCCTACGATATCTTGAAGGTTTGCGGCTTGTATAGTTTTCGGATTTCACTCATGTATCTTTTTCCGCAGCTGCAGACACAGTATGTTCGTGAGCGACCCGAGATGAATTACGACCTTCTATGCATGGACTACCAAGGCCTGTCTGATGATTGCCGCACTTACGATAAGACAAAGACTTTTATAGAACGTGTTGTATATGGAAAAGATAACGTGCACGAGTATGTGAACCAACTTATCGAAGATGTATCTGTGTTAGTAAACAAGGCTCAGAACTACAAGGACTGGATCCATATCGCGGAGAGAAAATCCGAGATCGATGTATATTGTGCGGCTTATGGTATTGACGCAAATGCGGAGTTCGTGCAGGAGCCTTTTCTGAAGTTCGTGGTTGAGCAGTTCGGAAAACTGTCAGGAAAAATTACATCGGACCCTCAGACACCTGTGCTTGTAAAAGGCGCAATGGATTATATGTATAGTCACAGTGATAAGTTTGT
>ONMG01000237.1 GCA_900318855.1 uncultured Prevotella sp. | reverse complement strand
GAAATAAGTGCGGCACTGTCGGGGAGCCGGGTTCGTGGAGAGCCAACTTGGCACGGAAAATATCCTGTGTCCCCTGTTTCGGGGCACGGGATATTTTCCGTGGGTTAGTTAATCACAATTCCAGAATGGTGTACACACGGAACATGATGCAAGTAAGGCAGGGATGCGCCCTCTGTTCTGAAAAAAGCAGAAAATCCCTGCTGTGATGCAACCCTTAGCTGAGTTACATGTCATACACAGCAGAAAGCCCGCAGGCTCCGGATACCATCTCCGGGACTTGCGGGCTTCCGTTATGCGGGTAGTCTCAAGAATCACTTGCAAGGCTTGAGCCAGAAGCTGAAGCTGCGGTCCTTGTAGCTGACACGATACTTGGGCAGAGCCTCGGCATTGCCGCTCCAACTGTCGATGCCACCTACGCCAGCCTGCATCTCGTCGATGCACACATTGGTGAACTTCGACTGCGGAACCTCTGCCGGATGGCGCTGATGCTTGTCCAGACCCTCGTCGAGGTCGTCGATGCTATAGTGCAGCACGTTCATGCCAAAGAGTTGGCCCGACTGGATGAGCAGTCCGCGACCGGCGGCATCAGTCTGACGCCACCAGCGGACGTCGGACTTAGAGCCCGTCTCCTGCGGACGCACATAGTAGGGATAGAAAGCCTCATCAGCCGTCTCGCTGTAGAGTCCAACGTTCTGAGAGAGCTTGCGGTCCACGTAGTTTTCCTTCGGGCCGCGGCCATAGTACTGAGCATGGTCGACGTCATAAGGCATCTGCATGAGCATGCCGAAGCGGAACATCTCGCTCACCTTGGCTCCCGGAGTGGTCTTCATGGCCTCGGTCACATGGATGGCACCGCTCTCGTCAACATCGTAAGTGAGGGTCATAGTAGCCTTCACCGAGGGCATGTCGTAGACCGCCACCACTCGGATGTCGTTGCGCTTGCTGGCGGCATTCTTCTGCTTGCCGGCTGTGAGACTGACGAGCTTCATCTCTGGATTGTGCCATGCGCGCAGACGGCGCTGTAGCCCTGCTCCCATATCGTTGTCGGTCACGGCGCGCCAGAAGTTGGGCTTCAGCGTGCCACCCTCACCGAGGAGCTGCTGCCCTCCGGCCACATAGGTTGTGAGCCATCCTGTGGTCTTACTGAAGACAACGTGGCAATTGACATTCGAGATATCTATATCGCCCTTCTGCTGGAGCTTCAGCTTTGCTTTCTCGCCCTCCACAGGCAGCGCAAAGTCAGCCTTCGGCTCGAAATCGCGCACGGCCAGCTGCTGGTGGGCCACAGTCTGACCCGCATCCATCAGAGGCTCAGCATTCTTCAGCTTGTAATCGACATTGAGCCATAGTTCTCCGGCAGGATACTTCTTGAAGAGATCCTCATAACCGAGGTCGATGGTCTTAGTCTGATGAGCAGGAATATTCAGGTCGTTGACCGAGCCCGAGAGCACCTTCTGACCCTCGTGATAAACGGCCCAGTCGAGTTTCACATTGCTCAGGTCGCGGAAGAAGTTCTCATTGTAGACATCAATGCGGCCTACACGTGGAGCCACTGGTGTGGTCCAGATGTTCTGATACTCATAAGCCACCTCGAAAGCACCCGGATGCGGGTCGCGGTCGGGGCTGACAAGTCCGTTGCAGTTGAAGTTATTGTCCGAGGGGTCGTAGCTGTTGTAGTCGCCGCCATACTTATAAATCATCTTACCCTGGGCATCCTTAGCGCGCAGGCCCTGGTCGACGAAGTCCCAGATGAACCCGCCCTGGAAGCGTTTGTTCTGACGCACCAAGTCCCAGTACTCCTTGAAGTTGCCGTTGGAGTTACCCATGGCATGCGAATATTCGCAGAGGATGAGCGGCTTGGTGTGATTGCCATTGATGTACTTCTCGCACCAGTCGGGAGAGGGATACATCGGACAGACAATGTCGGTGTTGGCACCTTCACCGGCGCGCTCCCACTGCACAGGGCGTGACTTGTCGAACTCGTGCATCCAGTTTACGGCAGCGGTAAAGTTGGGACCATCGACCGTCTCATTGCCCGGCGACCAGTAGATGATGCTGGGATGGTTGTAGAAGAGATTGACGTTGTGCTGCACACGCTCCAGAATCTGCTTGGCAAACTGCGGCTTCTTGGCCTCAGAGGTGTCGTCGTAGCCCAGTCCGTGGCTTTCCTGGTTGGCTTCGGCGCAGAGGTAGATACCATACTCATCGCAGAGGTCGTACCACAGCGGGTCGTTGGAATAGTGACTTGTGCGCACAGCATTGATATTGAGCTGCTTCATAAGCTTGATGTCCTGAATCATGCGTGCGCGGCTCACCACATAGCCGCTGTCGGGGTCCATCTCGTGGCGGTCGGTACCCTTAATGTAGATGGCCTTCCCGTTGACATAGAGCTTGTCGCCGACAATCTTCACCGTGCGGAATCCCACCTTCTGGGGTACAGCCTCGTAGGCCACTTCCTTACCCTTGGTGCTGACGGGACTTACGAGCAGTGTGTATAGATAAGGAGTCTCGGCCGTCCAGGCATTGACGTTGTTCAGACTGATGGTGAAGTGAGCCAATCCCTTCTCAATGTTGCTCACAAGTCCGTGAGCAACCTCTTTCTTCGTGGCGTCGAGCAGCTGATAGCGCAGGTTGTCGTTACCTGCGAGCTTCACTTCCACCTCCAGCTTACCTTTCGTATAGGTCTGCTCGTCGAGTGAGGGCGTAATCTTGATGTTGTCCACGTGGTGCTTGGCATCGCGGCTGTAGAGGTAGCAGGAACGCCCCACTCCACTCATGCGCCAGAAGTCCTGGTCCTCGTCGTAGGAGCCATCGCACCAGCGGAAGGTCTGGAAAGCGATAAGGTTACGGCCCTTCACGAGATAGGGCGTGAGGTCGAACTCGGCTGCCACCTTAGAGTTCTCGGCGTAGCCCACATAGCGTCCGTTCACCCACAGATAGATATTCGACGTGACCGAACCGAAATGGGCTATCACCTGACGCCCCTTCCAGCTGTCGGGCAGGGTGATGAATCTGCGGTAGGTGCCCACATGGTTGTCCTTCACGGGTACCTCTGGCGGATTGTCCTTGAAATGACCATTCCAGGCATAGCCCACATTCTTATACACAGGATCACCGTAGCCATTGAGTTCCCAAATAGCAGGCACCCAAAGGTTCTTCCACGACGAGTCGTCGTAGTTGAGTGTAAAGAAGTCGGTGGGGCGCTCATCGGCATTGCCCACCCAATTGAATTTCCATGAGCCGTCGAGAGTCATGTAATTGGCCGACTGGGTCTTGTCGCCCCGCAGCGCCTTATCCTCACTCTCGTAGGCAAAGAAAGAGGTGTGCAGCGGAAAACGGTTCACCTCGTTCACCTGAAGGTCGTGCCATTCAGTGAATGTGGGCTTGCTGACGTTAGCCGCACTCATTTGCAATGCCAGAGCCAGTAAAGCTGACATCATCATTGTTTTTCTCATATTCATTAAAGTTGATTAGTTAATCTTCAAAGTTTGTCAGGGGCCATGAAGGCGCCAATCTCATTGATGCAGGGGCAGGCCCGGGCATCGTCGATGGTGATGCGCAGACGCCGTGTCCTGATGGTGGGGAAGCGCAGCAGCCGCTTGTAGCCAACGGTCGTGGTGGCCTCGCCGGGATTCACGGGCACCCAACGCCCATTCAACTGATAGTCAACGTGAAAGCGTCTCACTCGCTGCCCAAGTGGAATGAACTCTTGCAACATCAGCCTATTGATGGCTGTAGCCTGGGGCAAAGTCAGAGTCAGCGTAGCCCGTGTCACTCCATCGCGTGGCGCCCAGTAGCTGTCGTACTGTCCATCCACGGTCCGCGCCGCAGCGAACTGGTCGCCGCGCACATCGGAAGCCTTCACCGAGGCACCGCGAAGGAGATTGTGACCCAACTCGGCCTTCAGCCTGGCACGGAAGCCCATGAGACTGCGAATGTCGGCGTCATGGATTCTGCCGTCGGGACCTGCCGGCACATTGAGCAGCATCAGACCGTTGCGGCCGACACTACGGTAATAGATTTCCATCAGCTCATCGGGGCTCTTCACCAAGGAATCCTCCGAGGCATGATAGAACCAGCCCGGACGTATGGAGACATCGCATTCGGCGGGCACCCACGCGTCGCCATCGGGATGCCCGGTGGTGAGCTCCTCGGCCTTGTCGTAGCCCACGTAGACATCCTTAGAGCGGAGGAACGACCAATTGGTGGCATCGGCATAGCCACGCTCGTTGCCCACCCACCGGCAACCGGGCCCGGCATCCGAGAAGATGACGGCATGGGGCTGAAGCGCGCTCACCATCTGACGCGCACGGTCGAAATGATAGTAGGTACGACGATCGATGGTGCGCTTCTCGCGGGCACCGCCATAATAGCCATCGCCCCCGTTGGCACCGTCGAGCCACACTTCATAGATGTCGCCATAGCGGGTGAGCAGCTCGTGCAACTGACTGTAATAGTAGTCGACATAAGCCGGCGAACCGTAGAAAGCCTGATGACGGTCCCACGGCGACAAATAAACACCGAACTTCAAGCCATACTTGCGGCAGGCCTCCGAAAGCTCCTTCACCACGTCGCCCCTACCGTTCTTGTAAGGCGAATGAGCAATGGTGTAGTCGGTGAACTGCGAAGGCCAAAGACAGAAACCGTCGTGGTGCTTACAAGTGAGTATCACCTCCTTCATGCCAGCCTCGCTCAATACGCGGGCCCACTGCTCGCAGTCGATGGCCGAGGGACGGAAGTCGGAGGCCGGAGCCGAGCCGTCGCCCCACTCCAGGTTGTGAAAGGTGTTCATTCCGAAATGAATGAACGCAATGGTCTCACGCTGCTGCCATTCCACCTGATTCGATGCTGGCACGGGGGCTATAGGGGTCGGGGCTTTCGTCCTGTCCCCGGCATCTATACGAATTGCCGACAGCAACAGCGCTGCTGTCAGCCACCCTAAGTGTCGGTAGTTCGTCATCCTTTGCTTACCTATTTATATATAATTCGTTCCTATTATCTACTCATCTCCCGCTACATACCAGTGCTTCACTGCAAAGCGTTGGCAGAGTCCGGTACGCTGCTGAGGGGTCGCGATGAAGAGGCTCGTCGACATCACCTCGCCCAGGGCACCGCACTCAGTGACCACCGACACCGTCCTCACCCCCTCGACATAGTGCCCCGTGTGTGGGTTCACGATGTGGCGCCGACCAGGATTGTCGTTGCCCGACGTGGTGAGACATTCGTTACTGAGTTCTACACACTCCTCACCACCCGGCAGCGTGACGGGCCAGCCACTGACGCCGTGCCTCTGTCCAAGAGCCATCACCGAACTGGTGCCCAAGCTCACCAAGGCATTCCCCACGCCCCTCAGCCGGAGCACTTGGCGAATCCGGTCGAGGGCATACCCCTTGAGGTATCCCGAGAGATTGAGCCGGACACCCATCCTCAGAAAACGGACGCCCTCAGCCGAGAGCTGCACCGCCCGGGCGCAGTCGGCGCCAAAAGGCTCCGAGTCGGTAGTGATGTCGAAGAGCCCTCCCGTGAGCCCGTTGTAGTGCAGGCATTGTTCCAACAACTCCCGCAGAGTATCTGACAGGGGCACCACAGAACGGGCGGCCCCGCGGTTGACTTGCGCAAGCTCGCTTGTAGGACAGAAACAGTTGGCCACTCGCTCCAGCCGGCTCAGCTCCTCCACCACCTCTTCCGCCACCTTGCAGCAGTCGGCCTCGCTTCCACCGTTGACCATCAGGATGTCGGCCCGGGTGTGCATCGCGGGGAACCATACGTAGCAGAGACTTTCACCCCTATCAGTTGTGCGGTAGAAGTGGTGGAAATCAGCCATAAGACCGTTAGAGTTCCTTTATCTTCACGTTCTTGAACCACACCTGATTGCCGTGGTCCTGGAGCAGGATATGACCCTCCTTGAGGTTGCCGAAGTTTGGCCAGTTCTTATACTTGCTGTAAGCCACGAGCGCATTCCATTCCTGGTTATTGCGGTCGTACTCGAGCAATTTCAGCCCGTTCAGATAGTGCTCCACATGATTGCCCCGCACCACGATAACGGCCGTGTTCCATGCATTGATGTCGAACGGCTTGTTCTCAGGTGCCGGAATAAGGTCGTAGAGCGAGCCGAGCTTCCGGTTGCCCTTCACTCCGAGTTTAGCGTCGGGATGGCGCAAGTCGTCGAGAATCTGGAACTCGCAGCCGATGGCCGAGCCGTCGCCCTTATTGAGCTCAGGGTCGACGAAATACTTAATACCGCTGTTGGCCCCTTTGGTAATCTTGAAGTCCACACTGAGGACGAAGTTGCCGTAAGTGCGCCGGGTCACGATGTCGCCACCGTTCGCACTTTCCCCTCCGTTTCCGGGGAGCACTTCGAGGGTACCGTTCTCAATCTTCCAGCCCTTGGCGGGGAAATCCTTCAGCTTGGCTCCGCGCCAGCCATCGGTAGTCTTGCCGTCCCACAGGAGCTTCCAGCCCTCGGTCTGCTCCTTTGGCGAGAGGGTGTTGTCGATTTTGTTCACCTGCGGCGTGTTGTCGTCCGGAGTGAGATACTCCTTCACGTTGTCCGTACAGATGCGAATATTCTTCCACGCCACGGTCTTAGCCTCATCGGCCTTGCTGCCCACTTGGTGCACCTGCAAGCCAATGAAGCCCGAGGGCGTCATATTGTCCCAAAGATTAGCGCAGGCCACGCCGTTGAGCCAGGTGCGCATGCTGCTGCCGTAGCATTCAATCCTTGCGTGGTTCCAGTCGTTGTGCTTAAAAGCGACCTTTGCTTTCGGATTGATGGTGAGCGGATAGAGCCAAAAGCGGCGAGCCTCATCGTAGATGCCGGCCGTCCAGGCCCGCGACGAGGGGTCGATTTCGTACTGATAGCCGTGCACACGGCCGTTGTTGTAGCTTTTCAGGCTCTCGCTGCGGAACTGCACTCCGGAGTTGACACCGTCGGCAACGCGGAAATCAAACTCCAGGATGAAGTCACCGTAACCCTTTGTAGTGCAGAGGAATGAGTTGGGAGAGCCATATTTGGGATGACCCACAATGGCTCCGTCCTCCACCTTGTAGACGGCTTTTCCGTTGAGTTCTTTCCAGCCCTTGAGGTTCTTTCCATTGAAGAGCGGTTTCCAGTTCTGCGCTCCTGCGGGCAGGGCCAGCAGTGCAATGCATGCAAATATAACGAGTTTCTTCATAAGAATAGCTATACGATTGTCTTTTATTTCTATAATTAATGTGAAAGTTGTCCGCCCCATCAAGCCTCTGCCGCGATCCGCTGAGACTGCAGCAGACGGCTCTGCATCGACTTCGACGATGCCGGCTGAAGACCGGGGAACGGCGCACTGCCGAGAGCGGCTCCCGGAAGACATCAAATCTTATAGAAGTCCTCCCAGCCCTTGCGCGGCGGCTGTCCCACGAGGAGCGCGTTGGCAAAGTCGTTGTTGGTGAACTGCTTGGTGCGGGGATCGAAGAAGAGCTGCGTGTTGAGGCGCTGGGCGATGACGCCGAGGCAGAACACCTCACTCAGCACACCGTTAATCTCGAAGGGCGAGCGGGCCTTCTCCGTGCCTTGGATGGCACGCAGGAAGTTCACGTAGTGGTTGGAGGGGCTCTTGGGCACCTCGGGCAGATGCTTCTTCACCTCCTCGGCCTTTTCTGAGGGCAGTATGGAGAGTGTGGAGCCATGGCTGCCGCCCTTGAAGGTGAGGTCGCGGCTATAGATGATTTTACCCGGATTGAGCTTCACGGGTTTACGCTCACCCTGATTAGTGGTCGGGATGTCGGCTGTCTTCGTGTCACTGCCGAAGTTGGCAGGCAATGGAGGAAGGTTGTCGATACCGTCATACCACGTTATGTCGCAGGGAGGCATGCCGTCACGGGCCGCAAAGCGGAAGAGGATGGTAGAGGAGAAAGGATAGAAGTAGTCATTGTGACCCTTGGCATACTTCATCGTCACCTCATAGGGCAGTCCTAAGTTGAGGAATTCGTGAATGGTGTCGAGGATGTGAGCACCCCAGTCGCCGAGCGCACCCATACCGAAGTCGTACCAGCAGCGCCAGTTGCCTTGATGGTACTTGTCGCTGAAGGTGTGATACTGGCATGCACCGAGCCACGTGTTCCAGTCCATATCCTGCGGGACGGGCTGAGCGGGCGGATAGGTGATGATGTTGGGGTCGTAGTGGTGCCAGCGCCGCGGGTCGTTCATGTGTGCGGTGACGGCTGTGACATCCTTTATGATGCCGGCATCCTTCCATGCCTTGAACTGGAAGTAATTGGCTTCCGAGTGGCCCTGGTTGCCTACCTGCGTCACGACGTTAGGATGCTTCTTAGCGTTGGCTATCATAAGCTCGCCTTCGTGGAAAGTGCGGCACATGGGTTTCTCCAGATAGATATGCTTGCCATAGTCGAGGGCCATCATAGCCACGGGGAAATGCATGTGGTCGGGCACGGCAGCACAGACGGCGTCGAACTGTGAGCCGTATTTCTCGAACATCTCACGGAAGTTGCGGAAACGTTTAGCCTTGGGATACATGCTGAGCGCCTTCTGACACTGCTTGCCGTCGAGGTCAACATCGCAGAGTGCCACTACATCCACGAGACCGGTCTTGGCAAACTCCTCGATGTCCTGTTGGCCACGGTTGCCGATGCCGATATATGCAATCTTCACTTTGTCCTTGCGGGCTTCCTGATGTTCTTTCGATGACAGGGGGTGGGCAAAGAGGCTGCCTGTCGAACCCAACGAGAGTCCGGCGGCTGCCAATCCCATGTCCTTGATGAATTGTCGGCGTGTTGTCATAGTTGTTTCTTGTTATTATGTTTAATGTTCTTGAATACGAAATATCCGATGATGCGCAGACAGCTCCACGCTGCATAGAGCACGAGCGAGAAGCACAGTACGTAGAGGAGCGAGGTGAGGAGCTCCGTGGCGGGACTCTCGTAGGCGATGACGGCGTAGACGTTGAGCGCGAAGGCAATGGCGAAGCAAACGAGCCACGTCTTGAGCTCGTGCTTCTGCCGCCGGGCCGAGATGGTGATGTCTTTCATATCTGTGATGCTTTAGTATGGTAGACGTTGTAGTCGATATAGTATTTCTCCGGGAAGTCGAGAATCTGCCCCCGTACCATAGCCTCGTGTCCCCACAGACAGAGGATGCTGGCGTAGTAGCCCTCCTCGGCGATGTTCTTAGGTTGTCGGCCCGTGATGTTGGCTTCCACGAAGGCCTCCGTGAGCAGCGACGTACCATCCATTTCGGGACGCTTGCCCAGGATATACTCCCCGTTGTTCACGTTGGCGGTCTCCGGAGCCCAGCTGGTGCCGGCAAAGGGGATATTGCCGAAGATGTCGTTCTCCCAGTCGTTTATCATCTGCATGAAGGCGGGAGCAGGAGCGACATCCTCAAAGTAGTATTTTCCCTTCTCCGGTTCCACGGTACCCTTTGAGCCCAGTATCTGCTCTTCGAGGCCGTAGAACTTGTTTTCCACATCTGAGCCGTAGGTCATCTTCCTTCCGTCGGGGAACACATAGATGAGGTTGACGTTGTCGTAGACCTCGCGACCCTTCTTCCAGTAGTTGATGGAACCGTGCCCCATGACCTTTGCGGGCAGCATGCCCAGGGCCCAAGTGCCCACCTGCAGCTGATGGCAGGCCAGCTCGGTCATGAGACCCTTCGAGGTGGCCTTATAGAGGCGCCAGTTGATGAATTTCTCGAGTGAAGGCTTGGGCACGTCGCGCCGCCAGTCATTGTTGCGGTTCCAGAAGGCATGCACAGCCGAGATGTAGCCGAAGGTGCCTCGGTGGATGAGGTCCATGGCCTGGATGTAGCGGGGGTCGAAGAGCCGCTGCTGGCCGGTGAAGAAGATGCGGCCCGTGGAGAGGTGCTTACGGTACATGGCTAGACACTCGTCCATGTCGTAGCCGATGGTTTTCTCGCAGTAGACGTTCTTGCCCGCATCAAAGGCGTCGAGCACTATCTGGCAGTGCGTGGCTAGCGGAGTGGACACGATGACACCATCGATGGTCTTGTCTTCGAGAAGTTTGTGGTAGTCTTTGTAGGTTTTGGCCGTCGGCACTATCTTCAGTGCCTCGTCAAGCGACGGCTGATAGATGTCAGCCAGTGCCACGATTTCGCATTTCGGGTTCTTCGCAAGGAAGCCCAGCAGGAAGCGACCTCTGGAGCCAGGGCCTATCATACCGAGACGGCAACGGTCCTTCGCCGTGTGTTCCACATCGGAGAATGCCGACAGCCAGGGACTGGTAGCAGCCAGCAGCCCTGCTCCCGCAATGCCGACGCGCTTGAGGAAGTCTCTTCTGCTTAATGTCTGTTCTTCATCCATTGTTCGTTAAGTTATTAGTTATATGTAACCCTTAAAAAGGATGTGATGGTTTCAAGTGACCGGTGAACAATTAACAACGCAAAGTTAAGAAAAAAACGTTTGACGGGCAACTTGAGCGGGAACTTTTTATTGAATACGCAGAGAAAAAGCCTGTCAGCGCCTATTTCCTGTATAGAATGGCCGCGGACGTGGTGCAGCGACCATCAATGCCGGCTGTAAGGATGCTGAACGGGATGTCAACTCCTTGACTCTCCTCCGGAATCTCAAGGGGAAAGGGAACAGATGACCAGCACAACGCGTCGGGGCCTGAAGAGCAATATGCTGCAAACTGAAAGGTCGGTGCTCCAACGGGGCACACGCCTACCCCCGCACAAGCGACGTTAGAAGCGCAGTACGGGGACAACAAAGCTCACAACCGAAAGAACCCTCGGTGGCAGCAATGTGGATACAATGGTGCCGGTGGATATTTCCCGGGGAATAGTAAGGCTGTTTAGCAATATTTTACTAATTTTGCACCGTGTTGTCCATCAGCTAATAGCACGTCGTAGCCATTTCGCGGTCGCTCTTTCCGAGCGAAGGCTGAGGCTGTGACTTGACAGCAAGGGATAGAAGAATAGACAAGATTATCAACCAATGGTAAGAAGATTGATACCCCTGGCGCTGTGCCTTGCGGCAAGCGTGGCAGCGTCGGGCAACGAGAAGGACGACGTGGTGCCGGGCACGGTGAAAGACTCCATCAACCTCAACGAAGTGATTATAACCGGACAGGGAGCGCAGATTCAGCGGCGCAGGCTGTCGTCGACGTTCACGAAGGTGCAGGCCAAGGACTTGGCCAACGTGCCGTCGGGCAGGCTCGAGCTCATGCTGCAGGATGCCCTTCCGGCGGTACAGTTTACCGTCACCACATCGCAGCCCGGTTCCACCTCCCTCATTCGGTCGCGCGGACTGTCGTCGGCCTTTGCCAACTCCACTCCGGTCATCTATGTCGACGGCGTGAGGATGGACAACATGAATACCGGCTCCTATGTGAGTGCCTCGCACCACGGCTACAGTGCTGAGCCCTATTCCACCTCCGACCTCCCCATGGGACAGACCGCCGCCACGGGGTCCATCGGTGACCTCCCCCTTGAGAACATCGACCATATAGAATATGTGCCGGGCGGCGCTGCCACCACACTCTACGGCTCTGACGCTGCCAACGGAATCATTCAAATATTCACCCGCAAGGGCGGTGACGGACGCTTCCACGCCTTCTTCTCCACCCAGCTCGGTATCGACGAGGCCACTTCTCAGTTCTATCATTTCAAGCGCACCAAGGAATTGCTCAACCAGACGGGATTTGAGCAGCTCTATCGTGTGGGCTTCGACGGAGGCAACGAGCGGTTCGGCTACAGCTTCGGGGCCCACATGGGGCAGAACACCGGCACCGTCATCCACGACGGCAACGACAGCAAGCGCTATGTGCTGCGCTTTGGCTCGCGGCTGAAGGTGAACCGGATGCTCGACTACGACAACTCCTTCGGCTTCCTCTCCCAGGACTTCCGCCGCACGCGCAATGGCAACCAGGGGCTCTACACTGGTCTGTGGACCACGGAGTGCAGCGCCGCCAACGACCTGCGCTATACGGCTGCCGACGGAACGATGCATAGCTTCGGAGCCGACATCGACGCCATGGACGCAACCGAATTTGGGTTCCTCAAGGCATTCATTGACAAGGCCGAACGGCTACAGTACAACCGCAGCAACATCAAGCGCTTTCAGATGTCGCACACCCTTCGGTTCGTGCCCCTCAAGAATCTCAGTCTGAAGGCTACCTTCGGTCTCGACTATCGGTGCAGCACGAACAAGGAGATAACAACCAACGAATGGCTCATTCACACGCAGGTAAAGCCCGAGGGCACCAGCGACGCGGGGCGAGTGTTCAATACCGACCGCGACTACCTCGGCATCACCGCTGATGTCAATGCTCAGTACCGCCTCTACTGTGGCGACTGGATGAGCCACGTGGCTACAGCCGGCTTCCAGTATTTCAACACCCACGACAAGCAGACCCTTCTCAACGGTACCAACGTGCGCGACGGCGTGAAGGTGATGAGCGGGGCCGGTACGGTGACGGGCGACGAGTGGCTCAGCTATCTGCACAACTACGGACTCTATCTACAGGACAACATCGGGTTCCTCAACCGCTATTATGTGGACCTCGGAATGAGGGTGGACTACAACAGTGCCTTCGGCGACAACGTGGGCTGGCAGTTCTATCCCAAGGTGGGCCTCTCCTACATTCTCTCCGACGAGACTTTCATGGCTCCACTGCGCCACAACGGACTGCTCACTTCGCTCCGTCTCAGGGCCAACGCGGGCATAGCCGGCAACTTTCCCCCGGCCTTCGCCTGGCAGCGCACCATCGACATCAGCTCCTACCAAGGGCAGCAGGCTGCTGTCTTCGGAGCCTACGGCAACCCCGACCTCGGTCCTGAGAAGATGCACTCCTATGAGGCCGGTGTCGAAGCCAGTCTACTCCACGGACGCTTGAGCATCGGGTTCACCTATTATTATTCGCGCACGCTCGACGCCATCTTCAGCATCCCTACTCTTCCCTCCTCCGGACAGTCGTCAACCTATCTTGCCAACGTCGGCGACATCCGCAATCACGGCATGGAGTGGACACTCGGCCTCACGGCTGTCGACACCCGCGACTGGACGGTGAACCTCCATGCATCGGTGAACACCAATCACAACCGCGTGGCGTCGACAGGCGGTCAGGTGACCTTCCGTATCGGAGGCTTCGATCCCGCCACCATCATGACCGCCGTCAGCCAGGACAAACCCATCGGCTATCTCTATGGCAACAAGGCAGTGCTCAATGCCGACGGCACACTCCAAACGGTGCTCACAGACCAGGACCTCGGCTCCACACTCCCCACCCTCTACGGCAACTTCGGCATCAGAACCAGGTACCGCCAGCTGAACGTCACCCTCACGGGCGACTATCAGACGGGAGCCTACGTTCACTCCTTCGACGAGCAGTTCCGCTTCCGCAAGGGTATCGCTGACTCCCGCATTCCCGCCAAGGCCCTCGAAGGGCTCACCCAGCGCGCTGCGTGGCTGAAGTTCACCAACTATTTTGTCAGCAAAGCCGACTTCCTCAAAGTGCGCAACATCGGTGCCGACTACACTTTCAGCGTCAACCACTGGGGGTTGAGGACCGTCAATGTGGCTTTCAATGTCTACAATCCCTTTGCCATCACAGCTTCCGACTGCGACCCCGAAGCGACTGTCTCCGGAGCTCTCGAACAAGGTGCCGTGGCTACGGGCGGCATCAACTACGCCACCTTCAGTGCTCCCCGTCAATATATCGTTACTCTAAGACTTGATTTCTGATGATGAGACCTCTTATCTTCTCCTTCTTCCTGGTGCTCTCGCTGTCATCGTGCAGCCTCATTGAGCCGGGCGACACGCAGAGCCCCAATGTCACCGACGACACCTTTCTCGGTCAGCCCAATGCCATGCACACGTGGGTGAACGGTGTGAGGAAGAACTTTGCAGAGTGCATGGGCGACTATGCGCAGCTCATGGAGATACTCTCCGACAACTACTATAACAACTATACGCGGTCGAACCGCGTCTTCGACGTGCCTGAGCTGAAAACCAATGATGAGGACGTGAAGCAGCTTCAGCGCTACGTGGGCAACCTGCGGGAGTCTGTGGACTATGCCTTCGGAACGGTACTACGCCACGACCCCCACATCACGACGAAAGAGAAGTACGATCTCTTCACGGCCAAGACCTTCTCGCAGATTCTGGCCGGTGAGTTCTTCACTGCTCTGCCCGATGCAGCCGGTGGCGAGCCCGTCGGCTGGCGCTCCCATCTCAACGAGGCCGTGACACTGGCTGACAGCGTTCTGAGCTATGCAGCCTCCGACTCGGCCCGGGCTTTTGCTCACACGCTGAAGGCCCGCATCTACTATCGCCTCGGTCAGGCTGACGAGGCTGTCAGCGAGGCCCGCGCAGCCTTGCAGCTGTCGGATGACTTCTGCGTGCAGCTCACCTTCGACGGGGCCAACAATGTCAACAACGTGGCTCAGGAAGCCATCTGGGGCACGTGGTTCCAGCCTCTGCCGCGCCTCGACTTCCTCGACCCTAAATATGTGCAACGCACGTCGACCTATCAGAGTCCCGTCACTATTGCCAAAGCCGAGGAGGACCGCCTCATCATTGCCGAAGCCTTAGTGTGCGCCAACCGGCTGGATGAGGCCCGCGACGAAATGAAGAGGCTGCTGGAGCTCGTGGCCAAACGCCCTATTCTCCACGACGTCGACGACCATTTAGAGGGCCGCTTCAACGGAGGCTCACGCCACTACCCCAATGGCCGTGACTATCGGGTGGCAGCATCGCCGGCCGACTCGTTGCGTTCGGGATTGGTGCTCGACCGAAGACAGCCTGTCGACATCCCCCTCATCTCGGGCACGTCGGTAAGCAAGTCCATGGTGGAGGCGGCCCACAGCCAGGACGAGGTCCTGGAGCTGGTCTATCTGCTTCGTCAGGAAATCTTTTTCGGTGAGGG
>ONMG01000238.1 GCA_900318855.1 uncultured Prevotella sp. | reverse complement strand
GCAAGAAAGATGTCAAACATCATCTTTTCCATATTGAGAAACAGAAAGAGATATGAACCATACAAATGGGAAAATTAAAATAGAAAGATCGTTCATTACGCAGCGAATGATAAAAAGCTACGTAGCGAACAGTCGTTTGCCAGGCTGCAAAATCAAGTGATACGTCAGCCTGTTTCCAGGTTATTCCTTGTTGTGATGCTGGGCCTGAGGCGCGATGGCTGTTTCTTTTCCGTTGCCGTCTTGCCGAAGCCCAGCTTCGAAGCAAGCCGACACCGAAGAAGAAACAGAGGGCGCAGCCCCCAGCATCACAGCAAGAGGTTTTTACGGGTTCTTGTCAAAATAGAACTTAGCAGCAATAAAGTTGTGATGTGCAGGCTTGTGGAATCAGGAGCAAACGTCAGAAAGGTAAACTTTTATTTGGCTGTTCACTAGGAAAACATTAATTTTGCTCGTCATATATACCGCTAAGAGCGCGTATTCTCCATGTGTAATCAATTAGACAAAGAATATGAAATATGCATTAGTTACCGGAGGCTCCCGTGGCATAGGTAAGGCAATTTGCCTGAGGCTGTCGAAAGCCGGTCTGCCGATACTCCTTAACTTTCGTTCCAATGCTTCTGCCGCCGCCGAGGTGAAAGCGCTCATAGAATCGGCCGGTGGTACTGCTGAATTGCTGCCCTTCGACGTTTGCGATGAGCAACAGACCGTAGAGGCTGTCAGCAAATGGGAAGAGGCTCATCCCGACGACTATATAGCCGTGCTGGTGAATAATGCGGGCATACGGCACGATGCCGTGATGGGCATGATGACTGATGACGAATGGCACAGTGTCGTGCGGACCACGCTTGATGGTTTCTTTTATCTCACGCGGCATGTGCTGCTCGGCATGATACCCCGTAAGCGCGACGGAAGAATCATCAATATGACCTCGCTTTCCGGTGTAAAGGGACTCCCCGGCCAGGTGAACTACAGTGCGGCCAAGGCCGGCATCATCGGCGCCACCAAAGCCCTTGCTCAGGAAGTGGCAGCCCGCAATATTACAGTCAATGCCGTTGCCCCAGGTTTTGTGGAAACCGACATGACGAAAGACCTCAATCACGAAGAGCTGCAGAAGCTCATTCCTATGCGCCGTTTTGCCAAGCCGGAGGAGATAGCCGAGGCTGTGGCCTTCCTGGCCTCTCCAGGTGCTGCTTATATTACTGGTGACGTCATCAATATCAATGGGGGGCTCTATACTTGAGAGGGTGTCGTTGCAGGCACTTCGAAGGGTGAATTGAACCGTGTCAGCCTGGATAGGAGAGGCTGGATTTCCACTCTCTCCGCCACCGATTTTCAATCCTAAATATTTGCACTGCTGAGCAAGAATGGCTACCTTTGCAAGCAAAACGAAATAAACTGTTTCTGAATGTCAAGAAGAGTTGTTATCACCGGTATGGGCATCTGGTCGTGCTTAGGCACTACACTCGATGAGGTTGCACAAGCATTGGCCGAGGGCCGGTCGGGCATCGGCCTCGACAAGGACCGTCTGTCGTATGGCTATCGCTCCGGGCTCTGCGGCATCGTGCCGGAGCCCAAGCTCACCAAGAAGGACCTCGACCGGCACACGCGCGCCTGCATGTCGCAGGAAGCGTGCTTCGCCTATATGGCCAGTCGCGATGCCTTCCGCCAGGCAGGTGTCGACGACGACTATCTGCTTCACAACGAGGTGGGCTGCATCTTCGGCAACGACTCGTCGGCAGAGCCTGTCATCGAGTCAGCGAAGATCATGGACGAGAAGCACGACTCAGCCATGCTGGGCTACGGCCGTGTTTTCCAGTCGATGAACTCCACGGTCAACATGAACCTGAGCACCATCTTCCATCTGCGCGGCATCAATTTCACGGTCAGCGCGGCCTGTGCCAGTGGCAGTCACAGCATCGGTTTGGGCATGATGATGATTCGCCAGGGACTGCAGGACATGGTGCTCGTGGGCGGTGCCCAGGAGACCAACTACTACAGCATGGCTTCCTTCGACGCGCTCAATGCCTTCTCCGTCCAGATGGAAGAGCCCACAAAAGCCAGTAAGCCCTTCGACAAGAACCGCGACGGCCTTGTGCCCAGTGGCGGTGCGGCTGCCCTTGTCATTGAGGAATATGAGCATGCCGTCGGCCGTGGTGCCACTATTCTGGCCGAGGTGAGCGGCTACGGCTTCTCCAGCAACGGCGGAGGAATATCGACCCCCAGCGACCAGGGATGTTACGTTGCCATGCAGCGCGCTCTGGCTGATGCCGGCGTCACGGTTGATGATGTCGATTATGTCAATGCTCATGCCACGTCAACCCCGCAGGGCGACATGTATGAGGCCAAAGCCTTGAAGCAGTTGTTTGGCGGTCATCGGGCCCTCATCAGCAGCACGAAGTCGATGACGGGTCACGAGTGCTGGATGGCCGGGGCCAGCGAGGCCGTCTATTGCACACTGATGATGCAGCACGGCTTCATTGCTCCGAACATCAACTTCGAGCATCCCGATGAATATTCCGAAGGACTCAATATCACGCCCGTCACCGTGCGCCAGCCCTTGCACACCGTGCTGAGCAACTCCTTCGGCTTCGGCGGTACCAATTCAGCACTCGTCTTCAGAAGTCTTTAAACATGAGATGTTCAATCAAATAATCTGTAGCTTATGAAAAAAGTATTATTGACATTGGTGCTGGCTCTTTCAGTCTTAGGAGCTTCGGCTCAGATGTATGGTCTGGGAACTTCGGCTGAGAAGCAGCAGGGTGGTGGCAGTTTCGAGGCTCTCAAGGGGCAGCGTTACGTGAAGTTTGCCATTGAGTATGTCTCCATCCATGGCATGACGGAGAAAGACTATGCCGTCTATGAGCCGGCATGGCCCAAAGACAAAACCGATATTGTCGGACAGTTCAAGCAGTCATTGTCTGATGAACTGGACGGAGCATTGATTTTCGGTAATCAGCCCGAAGCCAAATACACTATCAAGGCCGTAGTCAACACGGTGAATAAGAGTGGTGACTATAACTGCGACATGGTGCTCCTCGACGCCAATGGTAATGAGGTGGGCCGCATGACGGGTATCAAGGCCAGCGGAGGTCACTTCGGCACGAAGGACAATCTCATCGGCGACGGTGCTGAACACACCGGAAAGAAGTTCGGAAAGATACTTAGGAAACTGCTTAAATCCAGCCGGTAGAATGCACTTGTCCGAGTCATTGAAGAAAGCTTACACCTCCGAGCACTGCTCAGCACCCGAGGCGCAGCGGTTGGCAGAGCTCATAGCTTGGGGCCCCGTCGTTTTCCAGGCCTCACGGCTCATGGTGAAATGGGGCATCCTCGACCTGCTGCGGGATAGCGATCAAGGACTGACACGTGAAGAGATTGTCGACAAAACTCAACTCTCCGACTATGCCGTGAAGTGCTTGCTGGAGGCCTCGCTAAGCATCGGCACGGTGCTGGTGGATGCCGTGACCGATCGGTATACTCTCTCGAAGACGGGGTGGTTTCTCACCAACGACCCCGCTACACGCGTGAACCTCGACTTCAACCACGACGTCAACTACGAAGGCTGGTTCCATCTCGAAGAATCGCTGCGCGAAGGCAAGCCTGTGGGGCTCCGTCATTTCGGTTCTTGGTCCACCATCTACGAGGGATTGTCGTCGCTGCCTCAGCAGGCTCAGCAGACCTGGTTTGACTTCGACCATTTCTATAGCGACTCCTCGTTTCCCGAGGCCCTGCGGATAGTCTTCGACGAGCACCACGTGCGCTCACTCTACGATGTGGGCGGCAACACCGGCAAGTGGGCGCTAAGGTGTGTAGACTATAACGACGACGTGCGTGTCACCGTGCTCGACCTGCCCCAGCAGATAGCCTTGATGCAAGACCACATCCGTGGCAAGAAAGGCAGCGACCGCATCGCCGGCTACGGCATCAACCTGCTTGACGACAGCCTTGCTTTCCCCACCATGGAGCAAGGCCCCGACGCCATATGGATGAGCCAGTTCCTCGACTGCTTCTCCATGCCGCAAATCGTCAGCATCCTCCGCCGGGCCCGAGAGGCCATGACCGACGATACTCGTATCTTTATCATGGAGACGTTATGGGACCGACAGAAATACGAAACGGCTACGTTGTGTCTCGTGCTCACCAGTCTCTACTTCGCCGCCATGGCCAACGGCAACTCGAAGATGTACAACACCGAGGACATGGAGCAGTGCATCCACGAGGCGGGCCTGGAGATAGAGGCTGTTTATGACCACCTGGGTCAGGGGCATTCCATTCTCATATGCCGTAAGAACGGAGAATAATCATCAAACAACATACAGCTAATATGTCAAGAGAAGAAATTGAACAGAAAGTACGTGAGTTCCTCATCGACGAACTCGAGATTGACGAGGACAAGATTAAGGACGATGCCAAGCTCAAGGACGATATGGGTATCGACAGCCTTGACTTCGTCGACATCGTCGTTATCGTCGACAAGAAGTTCGGCTTCAAGATCAAACCCGAGGAGATGAAGGGCATCGTCACCCTGAAGGATTTCTGCGACTACATTGAGAAGAAAGTAGGATAAGGGCAATGTCGGGAGAAACAGAGGCAGAGGGAAAGAAGGCCTGGCGGGGCAACACCTTTGGCAACGCCTTCATGCTGCGGTCGCTCATCAGCGTGCTGCGCCATTCCGACGTACGCATCTGGTACGTTGTCGTAGGCATCTTTGTCGTTCCTTTCTGTATGCTCTGTTTTCCCAGTGGCAAGGTGGTCTTTCACTATTTCCGCCGCCGTCAGCGCTTTGGCGTGCTGAAGTCGCTGTGGATGACTTACTGGGACCATGTGCTCTTCTCGCAGGTGGTCATCGACAAGTTCGCCATGTACGGTGGCAAGCATTTCCACGTAGATGTGGTGGGGATGGACATCTTCAACCGTCATCGTGACAGCAAGGAGCCGTTTGTCATCTTCAGCAGCCATGTGGGCTGCTACGAGTTGGCCGGATATACCCTCGACTCGGGCGACAAGCCTTTTAATGCCCTTGTCTACTTTGGCGAGAAGGCCACCGTGATGGAGAACCGCGACCGTATGTTTGCCGGCAACCACATCCGCATGATACCCGTCCTGTCCGACATGAGCCATCTCTTCCGCATCGAGGAGGCCTTGTCCAATGGCGAGATTGTCAGTCTGCCTGCCGACCGCATCTTCGGCTCACCGCGCTCCGTTGAGGTCAATCTTCTCGGCTCGGCGGCCCGGTTGCCCGCAGGCCCGTTCACTGTAGCGGCAATGCGGGGTGTGGATTGTCTTACGGTGAATGTGATGAAGACCTCATGTCGCGGTTACACGGCTTTTGCCAGTCAGCTGAGCTACGACAAGGGCGCACCCAGAAAGGCGCAGGTCAAAGAGCTGGCACAAGCCTATGCCGCCGAACTGGAGAAAACCATTCGGCGCTTTCCGGCGCAATGGTACAACTATTATGAATTTTGGGACGATTAACAGATGCTCTATGGAAGAAATCGATTATCAGCATCCTTTGGAGTCTTTCCTCCGCACCATTGATGTCCACACGCTGCTTCCTCAGCAGGAGCCGTTTGTGATGATTGATACGCTTGTGGGCTTCGACGGGACAACTGTCATTACCGAGACAACCATTAAAGATGTCAATCTCCTCGTTGAGGATGGCGTGTTCACGACGGCCGGCATGACAGAGAACATCGCGCAGACCTGTGCGGCGCGCATAGGATATTACAACAAGTATATTCTGCGCAAGGGCATACAAATCGGTGTGATTGGCGCGGTGAGGAAGATGCACGTCAGTAAGCATCCCCGTGTCGGCGACACTATCCGCACGTCGGTCGTTGTGGTGCAGGAGCTGCTGGGTATGACCCTTGCCAATGCATCCATCACGCTGAATGGTCAGACCCTTGTCGACGCACAAATAAAGCTGGCTGTTAAGGAGCAATAGAGCGACATATAATATAAATAGGAGAAAGGAGAAAGTCGTGCAACTGAAGACATCCAAGACCTTTGACATAAGGTTCAGTGAAGTTGATTCGATGAATGTGGTGTGGCATGGTTCCTACGCTCTCTACCTGGAGGACGCACGCGAGGCTTTCGGAGAACAGTACGGTCTGGATTATATGAGCTATTTCCGTCACCACTGCTACGCGCCAATAGCCGAGGAGACCATCCGCTACCGCAAGCCCTTGCGCTATGGCATGAAACCGCGCATCGACATCTACTACCGTCCCACTATCTCGGCGAAGGTCATCTTCGACTACG
Organism: uncultured Prevotella sp.; assembly: GCA_900318855.1. Lineage (GTDB taxonomy): Bacteria > Bacteroidota > Bacteroidia > Bacteroidales > Bacteroidaceae > Prevotella. The sequence continues at coordinate 442 of ONMG01000238.1, read as the reverse complement.
AGATTCATGACACCGCCGACGAGAGTCTCATAGCTACAGGGCGTTCGATACAGGCGTTCATGGATATGGACTATCAACTGGTGCTTTATAGCCCGGACTGGTACAAGGAATGGCAGGAGAAATGGCACGTCTTCGATGGCATCGATGATGACTTGTTGCATCCATGACATATATTATAGGACATAATATCTGCTCACCATTGGGCATGACGACGGCCGACAATCTGGCTGCTGTGCGTCGGGGAACCACGGCTCTTCGACCGTATCGGCACTTATGGAACCTTCTTGAGCCGGTCTGTGCCTCGCTGTTCACCGACGACCAGTGGAGGGAGATGACTGTTGAAGGCTGTACGTCCTTCGAGTCGATGGTCATAGCTTCGGCAAGGCGGGCTTTGGCAGGATGCAGCTTCGATGTGTCGGGTAACGATGTAGTCCTCATTGTG
>ONMG01000250.1 GCA_900318855.1 uncultured Prevotella sp. | reverse complement strand
CTGCATCTGTTAACAATCGGCAACGTCGGAACGCTGTGGCCCAAGGGCTCCGGATGTTGCGCCAATTGGCGGAGCTATCTACGCCAATTGCCGGAGCTACGTACACCAATTGGCGTAGACGTGTACGCCATATGCCGTAAGCATGCTGCCCCCATGACCGAAACGCTCAGCGAGGCCGGCCGCCAAGGGGCGAAGCTGCGGCGGCAGGGATAGCGGTTGGGGAGTAGGGGAGGGAAGTTTAAGAAACATTAAAAACAGAACTTTCCACTTTGACACTTTAAACCTATTGTCGGAAGTGACGTCAAACAGACGTAACAAGAAAGAAACGACGACACCGACGGCAGGTCGACATACCGGAGCGAGTCGCCAAAGAGTAACCCACAAAAATGAACCATCAATGAAGAAAATGATTTTGGCTCTTGTAGCCGCATTCGCAATGACCAGTACCGTTTTCGCCCAAAACGATAACGGGAACAACTTCAACCGTCCCTCAAAGGAGGAAATGATTAAGGCCCGCACGGAGCGCACGGTGAAGCGCTACGGACTTAATGATGAGCAGGCCAAGCAACTGCTTGAACTCAACACCAAGTACGCCGACAAGATGCGCCGTCCCTTCGGCCCCCGTCACGGCGGTCCCCGCATGGGTGGCAAGAACCGCCCGCAAGGTCAGCCTTCCGACACGCTGCAGCGCCCTCAGCGCCCCAACAAGGAGCAGATGGAAGCAAGGATGAAGGAGATGAAGGCCACGAAGGAAGCCTACGAGAAAGAGCTTCAGGGCATTATGACCTCAGAACAGTTCACCAAATATCTGGATGACGAGAAGGCCATGATGGAGCGCTTCAAGAAGCGCCAGCCCGCGAAATGAGCACACAGGCTTTTTAAATCCGTATTGACACAAGGAAAGGGTGCTGAAAGTTGACTCAACTTTCAGCACCCTTTCCTTATGCTCCTTGCGGCGCGCCTTACATCACTCCGTCCTCACGGAGCTTGAGCTGCCACTTCCAGGCACTGCGGAGCACGTCGTCGAGCGGTGTCTCTGCTTTCCAGCCGAGCACCTTGTTGGCACGGGTACAGTCGCCCCAGATCTTCTCAATGTCACCCTCGCGACGCGGTCCGAACTTCCAGTTGAGCTTCACGCCGGTAGCCTGCTCAAAGGTGTTGACAATCTCCAGCGTGGAGTTGCCCTTGCCGGTGCCAATGTTGAAATACTCTATGGGTTCGGTGTCCTTGTCGAGCACGCGAGCCATAGCGGCCACATGAGCTTTGGCCAAATCCACCACATAGATGTAGTCGCGGATGCACGTTCCGTCGGGTGTGTTATAGTCGTTGCCATAGATGGTGAGCTGCTTACGGATGCCCATGGCAGTCTGAGTGACATAGGGGATGAGGTTGGCAGGTACGCCATTGGGCAGTTCGCCGATGAGTGCCGAGGGGTGGGCACCGATAGGATTGAAATAGCGCAGCACGATGCTCTTGATGGGAGCCCCACTGTGGATGTAGTCGAAGATTATCTGCTCATTGATTTCCTTGGTGTTGCCGTAGGGCGACATGGCCTTCTGGTGAGGGGCATCCTCGGTGACAGGCAGGTTCTCGGGTTTCGGCTGGCCGTAGACGGTGCAGCTGCTCGAGAAGATGATGCCCTTCACATTGTACTGGGGCATAAGCTCCAGAAGGTTGACGAGCGAGACGATGTTGTTGCGATAGTAGAGCAGCGGTTTCTGCACGCTCTCGCCGACAGCCTTGGAAGCGGCAAAGTGGATGATGCCCTCGATGTCGGGATATTTGCGGAAGACAGACTCCGTGGCTTCCTTGTCGCGCAGGTCGACTTGCTCGAAAGCCGGGCGCACACCGGTTATCTTCTCGATGCCGTCGAGCACCTCGATTTTGGAGTTGGAGAGATTGTCGACAATCACCACCTTATAGCCAGCCTCAATGAGCTCCACGGTGGTGTGGGAACCGATGAACCCGGTTCCGCCTGTTACGAGAATAGTTTGTTTCATTTCTTTTTATATTAATAGGTTTTGAGTCCTAACAATGCCTTCCCCTACTGTGGGCCGGCACCATAGCCCGTGCTTACCGCGGTCCCGAAGCCCCCATGAAGGATGCAATAGGATGACAAGGCAAAATTAATAAGAATTTCCGAGATTCCCCCACAAGCGCTCCGATTATTTTCCTGGCTTTGTTATCAGCTGCCTCATAGGAACCGCCACAGAGGCGTCAAGGTCGGTGGAACTCAGCGGTATGAGTTCAACAGGATGGGCAGAATCGAGCTGACAGTCCCCTTCAGCAACCTCCGAGGGGGAACTTCAAAGACCTAAGGAGGAAAGAGGTAGGGCAAGAGACTTCAAAAGTTTTCCTTTGGAAATTTGCATGTTTCGGTTTTATTGTTTACCTTTGCAGCGTTTTCTAAAGGAAATGAATTAACGTAATAAAGAACCGATATGCGAATGTTCAGACATGCCCATGCCACAGCCTTAGTGGCCCTATTGCTGGCCGTATTTGGATGTACTCCGACTGCCGGCCGACAGAAGAGTGAGAATCAAAGTAATAACCCAAAAGAAAAGGAGACAAAGACAATGAAACCCATCGAATTGACAAAGGAAGAATTCAAGAAGAACGTTTACGACTACACCAAGCACCCCAACGAGTGGAGCTTCGAGGGCTCACGGCCCGCGGTCATTGACTTCTATGCCACCTGGTGCGGACCCTGCCGGGCCACGGCACCCGCGGTAGAGGCCATCGCACAGAAGTATGAAGGCAAGGTGGACGTCTACAAAGTGGATGTCGACAAGCAGGAGGAGCTGGCAGCACTCTTTGGCATACAGACGATTCCGACGCTGCTGTTCATCCCCAAGAACGAGTTGCCCACCAAGAAGGTGGGGGCGATGACGGAGCAGATGCTGGATGAGAATGTGAAGCAGCTCCTGCTACAGTAGACCGTTCTGGCCACTCTGGAGGGAGTCGAATGAGACGCCTCATAGGGGAGCCTCCCAAGTTCCCTCACGGTTATCCCGCCGACAGTCCACAATAGCTGGATTGTCGGCGGGAAACTCTTTTGATAGTGCGGTTGAAGTTAGTGTCCTGGAAAATCATGCTTTAGGCTCCGCGCCCATTGAAAGCGGAAGCCTTTCTATGATCATTTTCCTTCACCTTTGTCTTCATGCATCAACCAGCTTAAAACACTTTGCAGAGATTTAGGGTGGCGCATTGACGAAGTCAGGCCTCAGCAGGATGAGGCGATGGGGAATGTTGACCGAAGCAAGAAAGATATTCGCCCATTCTCTTGGCGAGTACACGCAAAAGCATTATATTTGCAGGAAGAATAATCAACGAACAGAGATATGAAGGCATCTGAGCAAACAATCTTGCAGACTGAACGATTCTTGAAGAAGGTGGAGCAGAAGTTTCCACCCTCGGCCGACCCTGTGCTCACCGACATCCATGTGAGGGTGGCCCAGGACACGGGCGACATGATTGCCTACGACGACAATGACGACGAGATAACGCGCTGTGTGGTAGAACAATGGATAGACGCCAAGGACGACGACTTCTATCAGCAGGTGGCTGAGGTGCTTCGCCAGGAGATGAAGAAGCATCATGCCTGCATCGATAGCATGAGCCTCATGAAGCCTTTCAGCTTTGTGCTGGAAGACGAGGACAAGGAGAACATCGCGGAGCTCTATGTGGCCGACGACGATACCGTCATCATCGGGGGAGACTTGATGAAAGGGCTGGATGCCGACCTCGATCACTTCTTCGACGACCTGATGAAGGAATGAGCAAGGTGGGCATCCGCCCGGCGTAGGACTAAAGTTTTATCTTTTTCTTTACCGCCTTGCTCTCATTGCTCATGCGGTCGAGTGCTGTCACTACATAAGTGTAGCGCTGACGGCCGTCGGAGTAGGGCAACTTGAGGAAGGTGTCGGCAGTGATGGCCACTATCTTGGTGGCATCGCTGATGTCGACTTTCTCAGCATCGCTGAAGCGGTAGACGACGTAGTGCTTGGCCACGTCATCCCAGCTTTTGCCTTTGGGCTGAGTCCAGAAAAGCACGTACCCATCGCTGGTCCAGACGGGCTTCACCTTGCGGGGCTTCTTGGGGGCTTTCTTGTCAATGAAAGGCATCAAGGGCTGCAGGGCGGGATAACGCCAATAGGCATCCCGGAGCGCATGACCATAGTTGCCCACATTGTCGGCAACGGCCTTGGCATACCAGAGAACGGTCCCCTGCACGTTTGGCATCTGCTCATGGAGAGCATACTTGGCCGGCATCTGACTGACTTGCGGATTGCTGAGGTCGGGCGACTTGGTAGTGCCAACAACATCCTCGCCGATGAAGAGTGGCCGGTGGGCAGCATATTTGTTCCACCACTGGATGAGGGTAGCGTAGTCGGCTATGCGATGACCTATCTTCCAGTAGAGTTGCGGCACGCAGTAGTCCACCCATCCCTCGTTGACCCACTTTATAACGTCGGCATAGAGATCGCCGTAGCACTCTAGCCCATTGGTGTTGCTGCCCTCGGGCGAGTTCTTCTTGTTGCGGTAGATGCCAAAAGGCGAGATGCCGAACTTCACCCAAGGCTTGATGCGGTGAATGGAATCGGAAAGCTGTCGAATGAGCTCATCCACATTGTGACGGCGCCAGTCGGCACGATTGCTTATACCTTTATTATATTGTGCGAACTCCCGGTCGTCGGGTATGCTGAGTCCCGACTGCGGATAGGGGTAGAAGTAATCGTCCATGTGGATGCCGTCGACATCGTAGCGGCGCAGGATGTCGTCTACCACCTGGCAGATGTAATCACGGTTAGCAGGCTGGCCGGGATTGAGCACACAAAGGTCGCCATAGGCGAACACCCTTTCGGGATGCGTCTTCACGATATGGTTGGCGGCCAGTAGGGTGGTGCCCTTGGTTTTCGCCCGATAGGGGTTAATCCATGCATGGAGCTCCATGCCACGCTTATGGCACTGCTCTATCATCCACTGCAGAGGATCCCAATAAGGCTGCGGTGCCCGCCCCTGGGTGCCGGTGAGAAACTTGCTCCAAGGCTCTATCCGACTGGGGTAGAGGGCGTCGCATTCGGCCCTCACTTGAAAGATGACAGCGTTCACGCCATCACGCTGCAACTCATCGAGCTGGGCGAGGAGCATGCGCTGCATGGCAGCCGTGCCAATAGCTTGAAACTGTCCGTTCACACACTGTATCCAGGCTCCACGGAACTCTCTCTTGGGATGAGTGATGGCTCCGGCCGGCTGTGGGGCCGTGAGCAGAAGGAATAACATCGAAATGCTAAGTAGGAAGAATCGCTTCATTATTGTGTTTGAATTATTGGCCACAAAATTAGCAATTTTAATCTGAATAGAAGAAGGAATGGGGCGATAGTTACTGTTCCGGCCCACCGTGGCCTCCATCATCAGGTCTCTACAAGTACTCCGGTTGGTACGATAGGGCGACATATTCTGTAGGGCAGGGTGAGAAATATATCCGCAAAACGAACAGAATGGGAAGAAAAAGTAGTAACTTTGCCGAGGTTTAACACAAGATATGAAGCACTTATTAATTTTGCTTGTCTGCTGGGCCGCCTTATGCGCTGGTGAAGCCCAAGAAGTAAAGGAGGTGAAGGACGGGGGCGACCGGCCTTTGCTGGTAATGCATGCTGCCGACTCCATTCGCTCACCAAAAGCAGCCAACCTGCCTGCTGACACCAGCCACATGAGTACCGACACGGTGACTCACTATGGCATCAGTATGGATGCGGGAGCTTATACCGCTGATCTTCAGCCTGCATTCTTCAAGATGACGAAAAGTGGCACGGGCGAAATCGGGACTATAGCCCGGAGCGTAGGCACCATCATCGCGGGCGGCATGCTCGGTGGATTGGGGAGCATGGTGGCCGGCAAAGCGCTCAACAGCGCTGATGTCAAAACGCTCCAGATGTGGATTCCGGGGAAGTCATCGTCCATAACGTGTGGCGTTCGGCCAGCCTTCAAGTTCACGATACCCGAGAAGCTGCCTGCCCGACGCGACACAGCCTCTTGGGTGCAGTTCTTCTTGAGCGACGTGCATCATCCCGGTGAGTTTCAATGCGTAAGATTCGACACAAAAAACGGCAATCGATACCTTCCCAAGAAGTTCTCGTTCACGGCCATGGGCAAAGAGAGTGATGCCGTGAGCACCAAGCGCAGTGATATTCCTTTCGAGGTGAGCCGCAACGACGACGGCACATTCAGAGTGTACTTTCCGAATCCACTCAAGCCGGGAGAATATGGCTTCATCTACCGCGACCTGGACAATATCGTCTATGCCGCACGGCCTTGTTGCTTTGACTTCAGCGTTACCAATTAATAACAGCACAATATGACAGAGATTAAAAAGATTGTCCTGACCGGTGGCCCTTGTGCGGGAAAGACTACGGCCCTGGTGAGAGTCATTGAACATTTCACGAGCCTGGGATTCAAAGTATTCACCCTTCCCGAGGTTCCAACGATGTTCAGTCAGGCTGGTATGGACTACCTCACCAAAAATACAAGAATGTTCTATGAAGGCGAGAAGGCTACCCTTGAAATCCAACTGAGCCTGGAAGACAAGTTCCAGAAGATAGCAGAGACCTGCGATGAGCCGGCGCTGATAGTGTGCGACAGGGGCACACTTGACATCTCGGCCTATCTGAAGCCTGAGATGTGGGAAAAAATCACACAGCTCGCAGACACCAACACCAACGACCTGCGCAACCGCTATGACGCCGTGCTCCACCTGGTGTCGGCTGCCGACGGCGCCGAGCAGTTCTACACTACAGCAAACAACCGCGAACGCACCGAAGGACTGGAGCAGGCCCGCATGCTGGACAAGAAAATCATCCAGGCCTGGACCGGACATCCACACCTGAGGGTCATCAATAACCACATCGACTTTGCAGCCAAGCTCAACAGGGTGATAAAGGAGATTTCAAATGTGCTTGGACTACCACAGCCCATTGAGGAAGAAAGGAAATACATCGTGTCTATAATTGGCGACATCCCGGGTAGCACGGTGAGCCACATTACCCAGACCTATCTCGTGGCTGAGCCCGGCTGCGAGATGAGGCTGCGCCGAAGGGAATGGAACGGCAAGGAGGTGTATGTGCTGACCACCAAACGACGCACCTCGGACAATGAGCAAGTGGAAACCGACCGCCAATTGAGCAATAATCTCTATGAGTCGCTCCTGAAGCAAGCTGACCCCTACCGTCACACAATCAAGAAAACCCGACACAGCTTTATTTGGCAGGGACAATACTTTGAGGTGGACTCCTACAAAGAGCAGCTGGACGGACTCATCATTCTGGAAACCAAGGGGGTAGGGGAGAACGAGACCGTGAATTTCCCTCCCTTCATCAAGGTGACGAAGGATATAACGGGCAACAGAAACTATTACAACTATAACCTTGCATTAAGGTAAGCGGCCGGGAACCTTACATTAAGGTAAGCGGCCGGAAACCTTAAATTAAGGTAAGCAACCAGAAAGAATGACTTCAGTGAGCTGATGCCCCATTCACACAAGAGTTTCCAGCTCGCTGAAGTCATCTATTATATAATCGGCTCCGGCATGGCGAAGCTCACCCTCATTGCCATTGCCATAAGTAACGCCACAGGTGGTGCATCCGGCATTGCGCCCCATAAGGATGTCATAGTGCATGTCACCGACGACCAGGGCTTCAGCAGGAGTTAACGCAAAGTGATTCAGCGTCTTAACCACAGGCTCAGCATCGGGCTTGGCCTTGTTGACGTCATCACCGCCTAAGACGAACGAGATATAAGGCGTAAGCTGGAAAGAGTGCACAAAGTCCATGAGCGACTGATGTCCTCTGCTGCTTGCAATGGAGAGCAGAATGCCCTTTCCATGAAGGTTCCTAAGGGTGGTGAGAACATTCCGGAATGGCCCCACCTTCATAGTCTTGCTGTTATCATCGAACAGGGCGCGGTAGGTATTCGCACATTTCTCGGCCAATTCGTCATCCATGTCGATGAGAGCCTTAAAGCATCCGGCCAAAGGTAATCCAATCGTTCTACTGCACGCTTCGGCCGATTTCATCGGGAGTCCCAACTTCTGCAGAGTGGCCTGCATGGTGGAGGTGATGATGGCGTTGGTATTGCCCAATGTACCGTCGAAATCTAAGATGACGAGTTTATAATAGTTACTCATCATCTCTGCTTCATTTTCTTAACCCAATCTTCGTGTCTCTTCTTCTGCTGCTGCCTGCGCTTTCTGAAGTCAAGGAGGGTTTTCAGGAGAAACCACACCAATATAATGGTGATGAGCAGGAATACTGCTATGAGAATGTAAAGCTCTGTCTTTGCCATAACTATAACACTTTATTACCAAAATCGTTTGTTCTTTTCATCATAATAGTAGCCATTCTTTGCCATACGCTCTATGAGCTCCTTTCGGTCAACATGAAAGGCATAACATATCTCATCTAAATTGTCGTATTCTTCATCTCTGAGAAGAAAATTAATGGCTGATACCAGCATGGGGATATCATGAGGAAGATGGTCCATATCGTTCAGGATTACTAAAACAACTTATATTTCTAATTTCTTCAGCACTTCACCATCCAGCGTCAGAAGCTGAATCACTCCGCTGTCGTAAATGGCAAGTGTTGCCGGCCGGTTCTCTTTTGGAAATGTGATCGAGCCTGTGTTGCATACAGCCATATCATGCTCAGCCGACAGACTACACAGATGGGTGTGCCCATAGAACAAGGCATCAAAATGTCCCTTGGGAAGATGATTGGCATTATAGATGTGCCCATGTGTGAGCAGCAGTCGCTTGCCTTCATCAACGATCAGCATGAAGTCCTGCATCATCGGAAAATCAAGCAGCATCTGGTCGACCTCGGAATCACAGTTGCCTCGAATCGCGAGAACTCTTTCCGCCATGCCATTCAGCAGCTCTGCTATACCCATGGCGTTCATACCTTCGGGCACACGATTCCTGGGACCGTAATTGAGAATGTCACCCAGGATGCAGAGATAATCACAATGCTCTGAAGAAAAGAGTTTCAAAGCCTTTTCCAATGCCGGCAGCGAACCATGGATATCTGAAAGAATCAAATACTTTGCCATTGATAGTTGAATGTCTGTTTGAGCTACAAAGGTAGTCATTTAATATGGGAATCCTATCTTTTACCCGCAGAAATTCCACCTCCGACTTGCAAAGCTGAAAATAAAAAAGTTCGGGGTTAACCCCGAACTCATATTAGAAAGAACACTGAAAGTATGCCAAGTATAAAAAGCAAACAAAAGCAGTATAAGAATTAAAACTAAAACAACAAAGAACTTAATAAACTTTTGAAACATATTATTACTTTATAAAGTTAGCTTCATAGCAAGTATTTTGGTCCTAACAGATCGTTCATTGTATCGACAGCATTCAAGATACCTGTGGAAAAACTATTGGCTCCGGTATTCCACCATTGTAATAACGCAGAGCTTAAACTTTTATTATCCAAATAGTCTTTACAAGACTGGATAACTCTTTGTTTAAAGTTCAATCTTCGTATTGAACATAAAGAGTCCAAGAAAGAGAAACAACCAATTCAATTGATGAGACCACATTATCTCAAGCCAGGACCAACCTTAGAAATAGGTAAAGCCAAGATTACACTCTACAAGCTCTAAGGTATGAACATCACCCTCAATGAATCATAATCGGCATTATGATAAATAATATAATTCCAATCATCCGGTGAACGACTGAGACTATAGAGCCCCTAATCGAAATGTAATCGAATTATAATAGTATCGTAACAGGATTGTAACACACGTTATCTACTTTTGCAGCAGAAAAGAAATTATAAAAAAATGAGCGTAGTTTATCTTTGCATTGTGGTCTTCCTGCTTTGTTTGGCAGTGTTCGACCTTTTTGTTGGAGTAAGTAATGATGCCGTGAATTTCCTGCAGTCGGCTATTGGAGCCCGTGTAGCCAAATTTCGCACAGTGCTAATCGTTGCTTCTGCTGGTGTAATTATCGGAGCCATTATGGCATCAGGAATGATGGATGTTGCACGCCATGGGATAATGACCCCTTCCTATTACACGTTTGAGGAAGTGATGACCATATTCTTAGCAGTCATGGTTGCCGATGTGTTGATTCTTGACATCTTCAATTCGTTGGGTATGCCGACCTCAACCACAGTATCTTTAGTTTTTGAATTGTTAGGTGGTTCTTTTGCCATCGCAGCCATTAAGACGCTTAAGTCACCTGACCTGACATTGGGCAACCTATTGAATTCTGACCAGGCCTTGAAAACCATCGGTGCAATATTTGCAAGTGTGGCCATAGCCTTTCTATTTGGCTGCATCGTCATGTGGATAGCACGTGTTGTGTTCACCTTCAATTATAAGAAGCATCTACGTTACACTGTGGCCATCTTCGGAGGCATTGCCTTCACCACCTTGGCTTATTTCATCTTCTTCAAGGGACTTGCCAAAAGTCCATATCTCCCTGACTCGCTGAAAGATTACGTAAAGGAGAACACTCAAATGCTCTTACTCTACACCTTTGTCGTGTCAACCATTGTGATGGAGATTATGCACCTTCTTAAGATTGACATCTTTAAGTTCACCGTCCTGATGGGAACCTTCGCTCTCGCCATGGCCTTTGCTGGCAACGACCTTGTGAACTTCATCGGTGTTCCTCTTGCCGGCTTGTCGAGTTATCAAGACTACAGCATGAACGCTCACGGTGCCGCACCGGACAGTTTCCTGATGACGTCGTTGATGGAGAGCGCCAAGACCCCACCCTTCTATCTGTTATTAGCCGGCATCATCATGATTGTCGCCATGGCAACATCGAAGAAAGCAAAGAACGTCATAAAGACCAGCGTAGACCTCAGCCGCCAGGACAAAGGCGACGAAATGTTCGGCAGCATAGGTGCAGCTCGGGCCCTGGTGCGTTATACGCGCTACTGCTCCGATTTTATCAAGCAATATACGCCAAAGTTTATCAGACGCTGGACCGACTCCCGCTTCAATAAGGAAGAGGTGATATTAGCCGATGATAAGGCTGCCTTTGACATGGTGCGCGCCGCTGTCAACCTGGTGCTCTCAGCAATGCTCATCACCATCGGTACGAACTTCACGATTCCACTGTCCACCACTTATGTCACCTTTATGGTAGCCATGGGTAGTAGTTTGGCCGACAGAGCTTGGAGCCGTGAAAGTGCTGTCTACCGTGTCACCGGTGTGCTGAGCGTCATCGGCGGATGGTTCTTGACAGCAGCCGTAGCTTTCGTCACCTGCGGAGCCATCTCACTGCTGATGTTCTATGGAGGCATCATCGTTAAGGTTGCCTTTATTCTATTAGTCATCTACATGCTGATTCGTTCGCAGAAACAGTTCAGCAAGAAGAAGGAAGCAGAAGACAAGGAGGCCGACAATTTCAGATTGATGATGCGAACAAGAGATGCTGAGCTTGTGTGGGAGATGCTGCGCAAGGATGCAAAAAGACTTCAGGCTGACGTCGTTACGTTTGCCTTGAATGAATTCAATACCATTATCAACTCACTGGCCGAAGAGAAAGTAGGAACACTGCGCAAGGCAAAGAAGAACCTCAAGGACGAGCAAGAGACACTCAAGAAATACCGTCGCCGCGACATGCTCGCTCTCAAGCGCTGTCCGGAGGAAATAGCCATTGAGCGCAACACCTGGTTCCATCTTTGTATGAACAGTGATCAACAGTTCATCTACTGCCTTAAACGAATGCTTGAGCCCATTAAGGAGCATGTAGATAACAACTTTAATCCACTGCCTAAGGACTACGTCGCTGAGTTCACGCCGCTGAGCAGAAAGATTGACGGACTCATGAAGATGAGCGAGGACTGCATAGACACCGACAACTACGATAACTACCGTGAGATCCTTGATGAAGCCGATGCCTGCAAGGATGAGCTCTCGACATTAAGGCAGAAACACCTCTACCGGATGCAGGAACAAGGCAACAACGACGACATGAAGATAAACCTCATTTATCTCAATGTCATCCAAGAGAGCCAGGAATTCCTAACCCACATTGCAGCATGCACTCAGCCCGTCCATGCTCTCATGTGTAAATTTTCTTAAATCCATACATCCAGTGCACAGAAAAGGCACTTTGTGGTCATTATTGGTTAAAT
>ONMG01000239.1 GCA_900318855.1 uncultured Prevotella sp. | reverse complement strand
CGCTCGGAATCCAGGATTCCGCCTCCACCCTCGAGCACTTGCAACTTGCATTGCCCGCAACTGGCTTTTCCGCCACAGGCAGAGGGCAGGTAGATGCCATTTTGGTTGAGTGTTGCCATGACGCTCTCACCCTGGGGCACCGTAAGCTTGCGGTCACCGTTCACCGTGATGGTCACGTTACCACTGGGCGAGAGATAGCGCTTGGCTACAAGCAGCACGATAACCAACAGGAGTATCACTGCCAGGAACACTCCCATGCTGTCTATAATAAAACTGATATCCATTTTCTCTTGCTATTGTCGTGTTGTTACTAAAACTTAATGCCACTGAAGCACATCATTGCCATGGCCATCAGTCCCACAGTGATGAAAGTGATGCCAATGCCCTGCAAAGGCTTGGGCACATCAGAATACTGCATCTTCTCGCGGATGGCACCCAAACTCACAATGGCGAACATCCAGCCCAGACCACTTCCGAAGGCATAGGCAATGCTATCCCACACAGAACCGATGAACTGCGTGCTGTCGGCGTCGAGATTGATGCGCTGCTGCATAAAGAGCGAAGCACCCATGATAGCGCAGTTGACGGCTATCAACGGGAGGAAGATACCCAGGGCACTATAGAGCGACGGACTGAATTTCTCGACGGCCATCTCCACAATCTGAGTGATGCCGGCAATAACCGCAATAAACAAGATGAAACTCAGATAGCCGAGCCCGAGGGGATCGAGCACCTTTGTCTGAAGCAGATAGTCGACAGGCACTGTGACCACCAGCACAAAGGTGACGGCGGCCCCCAGTCCCAGACTGGTCTTTACGTTTTTCGACACGGCAAGAAACGAGCACATGCCGAGGAAGAACGCGAATATCATGTTGTCCACGAATATGGACCGGAAGAACAAATTAAACAGGTGTTCCATAACTATAAATCCATGAAAACTGTTGATTACTTAGCTTCTTTATTGAAATAGGCTCTGTGTACCCAGATGACACATCCCACAAGAATGAGCGCCATGGCAGGCATGGTCATCATGCCATTGTTGATGTAGCCAGCCTCATAGCATCCGTGAGGAATAATCGTAAAGCCAAGCAAGGTGCCACGGCCGAAGAACTCGCGGAAGGCACCTACAATGATGAGGATAAGGGCATAACCCAGACCGTTGCCCAGACCGTCAAGGAAGGAGGGCCACGGCTTGTTGGTCATGGCAAAAGCCTCGAGACGTCCCATCAGGATACAGTTGGTGATGATGAGACCCACATAGACCGAGAGCTGCACACTCACATCGTAGGCTACAGCCTTGAGCAGCTGACTGACGACGGTCACTAAGGCGGCCACCACCACCAGCTGCACGATGATGCGGATGCGGTTAGGTATCGTCTTGCGGATGAGAGAAATAATAACATTGCTGAATGCCGTTATCACCGTAACGGCAAGGCCCATGACGATGGCTGGCTTCAACTGCGTAGTGACGGCAAGCGCACTGCAAATACCGAGCACCTGCACCATGATGGGGTTATTCAGGTTGATCGGCTGCAGGAAAGCCTCCTTATTCTGTTTTGAAAATATACCCATAGTCGTACTTATTTGGATGCTGACAGCTGCACAGCCTTGCTGACAGCGTCAAGGTTATACTCTGAAAGACAGGTCTTAAGCATTGCGTCGACGCCATTGGAGGTGAGGGTGGCACCGGTTACGGCATCCACCTGCGTGGCCTTGTCGTCGACTTTCTTCTTCACTCCGAGCGCAATCTGCTTCGAGCCGCCCTGGTGGAGCTTCTTGCCGATGAACTTCTGCTGCCACTGCACATTGTCCTTGATTTCTGCACCGAGTCCGGCCGTCTCGCTCTCATGATTGAAGTACACTCCGTAGACAGTGTTCATATCCGATGCGTTCACGGCAATGAATCCGGAGATGCCTCCCCAGAGGCCCATACCTTTAAGGGGGAAGACCACCACACGCTGTCCCTTGACCAGACAGTTGTAATAATGCTTATTGCCGATGGAGTCCTCGCGCACCACCTTATTATAGGTAGCCTCAGCCTCAGCATCAGACAGACCACGAAGGTTGAGCGAATTCAGTATCTGCTTCTTCTGGTCGAGGGCAACGTTCTTATCCTGCTGCGGTTTCAGAGCCACATAGACGAAAGCAAGCAGAAACGAGACGATAACCACGAGCACGATGGAGTAGACCATCGTATAGCTATTGCTGTTTGTATTCAATTTCATAATCAGTTGTCTCCTGTTTACTTGTTCACAGCGCGACGGGCACGCTTTGCTATGTTACGTTCCACCACACAATAGTCGATGAGTGGTGCAATCATATTGCCGAAGAAGATGGCAAGCATCATTCCCTCGGGATAACCGGGGTTCATAACTCTTACGATAATGGCCATTGCTCCGATAATGAAGCCATAAATCCATTTTCCTGTCTCGGTGCGGGCCGAGGTCACAGGGTCGGTGGCCATGAAGACAGCGCCGAAGCAGAAACCTCCGAGCAAGAGGTAATCATACCAAGGCATTGTCAGAGCACCGGTGGCATTGAAGATGGTTCCAAGGATGCCACCTCCGAGGAATACGCCCACTATGGTCTTCCAACTGGCTATGCCCGTGATGATGAGCAGCAGTCCGCCCAAAGCTATGGCTATAACGGAGGTCTCACCGATGGAACCGGGAATGAAACCGGTCACCATGTCCCAATTGAAGTTTACATTCACATTCTGAGCCATCTCGCCAAGCGGAGTGGCGGCAGTGAAACCGTCGGGCAGGTGCAGGTCGTAGCCGAGTCCGCAGATACTCTGCGTAGCTACCCAAGCTTTGTCGCCGGTCATCTGTGAGGGATAGGAGAAGAACATGAACATACGTGCCGAGATGGCAACGTTGAAGATGTTCATACCCGTACCGCCGAAGATTTCCTTCACGAAGATGACCGAGAAGGCTACAGCCAGGGCCAGAATCCACAATGGGGTGTTCACGGGGATGATGAGGGGAATGATGATGCCCGTCACGAGGTAGCCCTCCTGAATCTCCTCGTGCTTCCACTGAGCCCAGGCAAACTCTATGCCGAGGCCGACGATGTAGCTCACCAAAATCTTTGGGAGCACGGCCAGGAAGCCGTAGAAGAACATGGTCCAGAAGCCAGTCTCAGCCAGCTTCCCGGCAGCCAAGGCATTCTGATAGCCCACATTGTACATACCGAAGAGCAGTGCAGGCATCAGTGCTATGACCACGAAGCTCATGATTCGCTTTGAGTCGATGGGGTCGTGGATGCTCGAGCCGTTCTTCGACGTGGTATCTGGAACGAGCAGGAAGCTCTCCAGCCCATCGTAGAGGCTCCACAGTGCATGCAGCTTGCCTCCCTCCTCGAAATGCGGCTTTATCTTGTCTAAATAGTTCTTTAAGGACATAAGTATAGGTTTTATGCGTTTTCTTTACGTAATGTGTCGAGGCCTTTCCGCACAATCTCTTGCAACGGCAGCTTCGAGGAGTCGACAAACTCGGCGACGGCAAAATCCTCGGGCGCCACTTCATAGATGCCCAACTGCTCCTGACGATCGATGTCGCCGGCGATGATAGCTTTGATGAGGTAACCGCCGTAGATGTCCATCGGAAGCACCCGATCGTACTCACCGCTCATGATGAGATGGCGTCGGCCGCCTTTGACGCGTGCATCGAGATCGTAGCTGCGGTGCGGGAACAGCCAGGAGAAATAGCTGCGCGAGGCCGAAAACTGATTGAGCCTCGGCCGAATCCACCCCAGCACCTCATGCTGGTCATCGCCCTCGGGGATAGCCGTCACCTCCGAGGTGTGGGCTCCGAGGAAATCCTCCAAGGTGGCCGCACGCCCTGTGAGGGGATTGCCATTGAGCAGACGAACGTGCTCCTTGCGCCTTAGCTCCTTGCCCACGATGTCGGCAAGGGGCGTGCCCACAAGGGTCTCCACATAATGAGGAAGACTGATTTCGCTGCCGGCCACAGCCACCGTGCGGCGCAAGTCCACTCTGCCATCGAGGAAGAGCCTGCCGAAGAAGATGACTGCCGTGGCATCCACCGTCCATACTACCTCACCCTTGTTGACGGGAGCAAGATGGTTCACCTGTACTCCGACATTGCCTGCCGGACAAGGACCGTCGAAGACATTGACCTCGGCATCCTTGAGCCCGGTAAGCGCAGGCTCGGTCTGCTGGCGGCCTATGCCCACATACACCTTGGCAATCTTGGCCAAAGCACTGACACCAGCCTGGAAAGCACTCTGATTGCCCTTCAGCTCGAAGCTGAACGAACCGGCAAGGGGCTTATCGCGCAGGGCTGATATAAACACAGCCTTGGGCTGGGTGCCCGGCTCGGTGGAGATGGCGTAAGGGAGCTGGTTAATGTAGCCGAACAAGCCTGCATCGAGAAGCGACTGAATCACTTCGCTGGCACTCAGAGCACTGGGGTCCTTCTTGCCGAAATCAACATACTTCTGCTCCCGGTCGGCCTTTACCTTGACGCAAAGCACCTTTCGGCGAAGACCGCGGACAACGGCTGTCACCGTGCCGCTGACTGGCGATGAGAACTTGACGTCGGGGAATTTCTTGTTGACAAACAACACGTCGCCGGCCCTGACCTTGTCGCCCTCATGCACGGCTACCTTCGGAGAGAGACCGGGGAAGTCGTCCGGAACGAGTCCGTACTCGTCGCTCAGCGGAAGTACTTCCTTCTCTTCTCTGGCTTTGCCGGTAAGGTTGATGTCAAGACCTTTACGCAACTTGATTACTTTGGCCATAAAATGTATTGATTTATAAAATAGTATTCTGACTGTGAGAGCACTCACTTCTTACGTTTTGCAAAATTACTGAATTTATGTCAAAGGGAAAAGAAAAGAACCTAAAATTTTAAGGGCTTGGAAAAGAAAAGCCCGAAGGCTCTGAATGCCTGCTTTCAACGGTAAAGTCAGCCGACCGCACAGCTCTTGATTTTACAGCCTGGAAAACGATTGTTCACTACGTAGCTTTTTATCATTCGCTGCTTAGTGAACGATCTTTTTCTATAGGATTACCATATAGTCACCCCAGCCTTTACCCCTCCAGAACGCCACTTTCACCCCACATGACCCATAGTGTCGGCCCCTCAACACCATCCCGCATTGGACCATTCGTCATCCCCCAAAAGGCTCTTTCAGGAGGCGGTGGTCACCTCGCTATCCGAAGGGGTCGGACTATGCCATTACACAGTTATGCACGCTACCGACTCAGACCGGGGGATAGTGTATCTACCGTTATCTATCGCAGAGGGTCTGGAGGTGCCAAACGGACATTCCCATACAGACCAACCGTCCGCCAACGGATTATCAGCAGAGTCAGCGGACCAAAGAAACCAAACTTCATGGCAGACTTGAGAGAGCAGTAATCGTTCTTGCTTCATGTTCAGCGGGTGCGCTGGGATTGGAGAGCGATTAACTAACCCACAACGAATATCCTGTGCCCCCTATTTCCACTTCCGATGAGCCGGTGGGGCTAATCATATCCGAACCGAGCTGCTCCCACCACCGGAAATGACGGCAGCCGACTGACGTTCGCCCCTACAGGGGCCTCATTCTGATTGTCTGCAGCCCCGTCGGTGAGTCCACAAAGAGGTCAGCAGCCCTCCTCAAATGAGCGCCGACAGCCTCAAAATGAACCGGAAAGGAAAGAAAAGCACCCTAAAATTTCGCTCCCCAAAGAATTAGCTGTAAATTTGCCGACATTAAGAGATTAAAACATATTATCAGCACCCTGATATGGGCATTGGCGTGCCTGTATCTTGGCGGAGAAGTACTGCTGCACGTGCCGGCAGTACAGGATTTTATCGGCTCCAAAGTGGCCACCGCCATGGAGCGCAAGCTCGGCACCAAGGTGAGGATAGGACGGGTTGACTTGGGCTTCTTCAACCGCATCATCATCGACAATGTGACCCTATGGGACCAGACGGGGCACGTGATGCTGAGGTCGTCACGCATGTCGGTGAAGTTCGACTACCTGCCTCTGGCGCAGGGGCGCATCTCCATCTCCTCCACTCAACTCTTCGGTCTGAGAGCCTATCTCAGCAAAAAAGATGCCGAGAGCCCCATGAACTTCCAGTTTGTCATCGATTCGCTTGCCAGCAAGCAACCTTCAAAGCCCAGCCGCCTCGACCTGACCCTACATTCGCTCATCATCCGGCATGGCGAGGTGAGCTACGATCAACTCGACAAGCCCCGACTCAATGACTTCGACACTCATCATCTCAAGGTGAGCAACATCAGTGGGCACATCGTACTCAGCACATTAACCAACGACTCCATCAATCTGACAGTTAAGAACTTAAGAATGGACGAGTCGTCAGGACTCAGAATCCGCCACCTGTCGTTCCGATTCAGGGCCGACCACCATGCAGCCCTCCTGACTGACCTGCGGCTCCGCCTGCCCCACTCCGAAGTAATCCTACCCAAGACGTCGGCCAGCTATCGCTATGAGAAAGGCAGCTTCGTGCTTCCCTCACTCTCCTACCAAGGCCAAGTGAAGGATTCGCATATCACACTATCCGACATGGCCCCGATAATGAGAAAACTGAAGAAGCTGTCGGAGCCAATACTCTTCAACATCGCTTTCAGCGGAACATCAACCTATCTGAGGGTCAGCGACTTGCGGCTGAGCACCCAAGGTCAGGAAATAGCCCTGTTGGCCGACGGCTCCGTGAGCAATTTCACTGCTGCTCCCCAGTGGGCTGCCCGCATCCGACGGCTGAGCATCCGCACCGAAGGGCTGCAGCGCCTGCTTGGCACCTCTGCGCCTCTCACGCCTTGGAACCGCTTGGGCAACGTCGTCTTCGTGGGACGCATAGGGGGCTACGGTCGCAACACCTCGTTGGCAGGCAGCATGGCCTCCAATGTGGGTAACGCCCGCTTCCACATCGGCCGACACGACAACAAGCTGTCGGTACTCGCCTCAGTCAGCAATGCCAATCTCAAGACCCTCTTCAACAACGACCAATGGGGCATTGCCTCCGCACAGTTGTCGGCCGAAGCACTGCTCAACGGCAACCGCCCCGACAAAGCCGTGTTGACAGCTACGGTAGGCCAATTCGACTACAAGGGCTACCGCTACCATAACATTCAATTAAAGGCCAACGCGAAGCACCTTGACAACGTGCAACAGCTGACCATCGAGGGACAGGGCAACATTAACGACCCCAATATCCGGGTGAGCCTGTCAGGACTCTACGCCAGTGCATCCAACAGTCCGAAGAAGCTTACGGCACAAGTGAAGCACCTCAACCTGGCCGCACTGAACCTCTCGCAGCTATGGCCAGGACAATGGATGACCTTCAATGTGGATGCCCGGCTGACCGGCTCCAACCTCAACAATGCCAACGGCACGGTGAACATCACCGACTTCGAGCTCTCGCCACGCGATAATGAGGGAGCCTACACCCTGTCCGCACTACGGCTGAGCACCATCAATGCCCAGGGACGGCACGACTTGGAGATGAAGAGCGACTTCGGACAGCTCACGGTGAATGGCAACTTCGATTACCGCTCACTGCCCCAAAGCGTGCTGGGATTCATTGAAAAGAAGTTGCCCGGACTGCGCGCCGTGGTACCCTCACTGGCCAAGTATAGTGCCAGCTATAACTCGCGCAACCGCTTCGCCATCAATGCCAACATCCGGAATACGGAGTTCCTACGAAGGCTCCTCCGTATACCAATTACTATCTATCAGCCCGTCACGCTGCACGGCAGCATGGACGAAAGCACCCATCAGCTCGACCTCACCATGACGCTACCCGACATCGACTATGACGGCAAGCGCTATCAGCAAGGCAGTCTCCACCTCTACACCCCCAACGACTCACTGCTCATTGCGGCCGGCGTGAGCTTCAGAAACGATAACAATGGCCTCAACCGCTACTCGCTGAAGGCCTCGGCAGCCGACAACCAGCTGATGAGCTCACTCCGGTTCAGCGCTCCCGACACCGACCACCCCATCCACGGCACGGTGAACGCATCGACTGAATTCTTCCGCAAACCCAATGGCATCACGGCAGCCCGGCTCAGCTTCCTGCCCTCGAATATCACTGTGGGCGACTCGCTTTGGGAAGTGCAGCCATCCCATGTGGTCTACAGTAAAAACGACATCAACGTCGACCATTTCGAGATTCGCCACGGCTATCAGCATCTCATCGCCAACGGTAGGGCAACGGCCAGTGCCGATGATTCCATCTTTGTGGAACTGAAGGACATCGACGTGAGCTACGTGCTCAACCTCGTAAACTTCCATTCCGTCGACTTCGGGGGCAAGGCCACGGGCAGTGCCTTCGTGGCCGGAGTGTTCCGCCACCCACAGGCGGCCGCCAATCTGAGAGTCAGCGACTTCACCTTCGAGGACGGTCGCATGGGATGGCTCGATGCCAAAGTAAACTGGAACCCGACAGACAAACAAATCGACATCAATGCCACCGCCAACGACACCATCGGCAACGGTCTGCAAGCCTACTATGGGCGCCGCACCGACATCAAGGGCTACGTGTCACCAGCCCGCAACTTCATCGACCTCGACATCGCCATGAACCGCTCTCGGCTCGAGTTCGTTCAGAAGCTCTGCGACAGCTTCATGGACCGCATGGATGCCAGCGCCAACGGCAACATCCGCCTCAGCGGCGACCTGAGCAACATCAATCTCACCGGTATGGCTACTGCCGACGGCTGCCTCAGCATCACTCCGCTCGGCACCACCTACTCCATGCGCAAGGCCAGCATCCGGATGATTCCCGACGAAATCATCTTCGACAACGACACCGTGACCGACCGCAACGGCAACCATGGGTTGCTCACCGGAGCTATCCACCACAAGCACCTCACCCACCTGAGCTACGACCTCGACGTTAAGGCACACAATCTGCTGAGCTTCGACCAGAAGACCTTTGGCGGCAACTCTTTCTGCGGCACCGTCTTTGCCGACGGCGAATGCTCCATCAAAGGACGCCCCGGCGAGGTGGACATCAATGTGAATGCCACACCGAGACGGGAATCAGTCTTCGTCTACAACACAAGCTCGGCAAGCAGCGTCGGCGAGCAGGATTTCATTCACTGGACCTCACGTGACTCTCTGCTGACCCACCACCCCACCGACAGCATGCGTCATAACATAGAAGAGGCCAACGACTTCCCCACCGATATCCATATCAACTTCGTCATCAATTGTACACCCGACGCTGCGCTCAAGGTGATAACCGATGAGCAGACAGGCGACTACATCCAGCTCTTGGGCGACGGGACGCTGCGCGCCTCCTACTTTAACAAAGGGTCGTTCAACATGTTCGGCAATTATGTCGTCGACCATGGCATCTATAAGCTCACCATCCAGCATGTCATAAAGAAAGACTTCCAGTTCCGGCAGGGTGGCACCATCGCTTTCGGTGGCGACCCTTACAACGCAGCCCTCAATCTGAAAGCACTCTACACCGTGAACGGAGTCAGCCTCGCCGACCTGAATGTGGGAAAGTCGTTCTCGGCCAACAATACGCGTGTCGACTGCATCATGGACATCACCGGAACGCCGGCCTCGCCCAAGATCGACTTCTCACTCGACTTCCCGACGGTGAACAGCAATGCCAAACAGATGATTTACAGTCTCATCAACAGCGAGGAAGAGATGAACCAGCAAGTGCTCTATCTGCTGGCCGTCGGGCAGTTCATTTCACAAGGTAACAATAACCAGCACATCGAGGGAGCTACACGCCAGAGCCAGACATCACTGGCCATGCAGAGCATCCTATCGGGCACCCTCTCCCAACAGCTCAATAATGTGCTGTCGACCGTGGTAAACAACACCAACTGGAACTTCGGTGCCAATATCTCGACGGGAAACGAAGGCTTCTACAATGCGGAATATGAGGGGCTGCTCAGTGGCCGGATGCTAAACAACCGGCTCGTATTCAACGGACAATTTGGCTACCGCGACAATGCGAATGCCACAACATCATTCATCGGCGATTTCGACCTTCGCTACCTGTTGCTGCCCAACGGCAACCTGGCCATTAAGGTCTACAATCAAACCAACGACCGCTATTTCACCCGCAACAGCCTCACTACTCAAGGTATTGGCCTCATCGTCAAGAAGGACTTTAGTGGCTGGCGCGACCTCTTCGGTCTGAAAAAGAAAACCAATAAGAAGAAATCAAAGATTCAAAAGAAACGAGAAACGAAATGAAAAAGTTGTTTTTATCAACTATGTTGCTTCTGTGCGGCTTTGTTTCGACACAAGCGCAAGAGCTTGATGCCAAGTACGCAGTAGGGCTGTTAAGCCCGGGAACACAGGCTCCTGACATGAGAATCCATTCCCTTGATGGAGGCGAATTAAGCCTGTCGGAATTACGTGAGAAAAACGGTTCTTATCAGATTCTGGATTTCTGGGCTTCATGGTGCCCCGACTGCCGCAAGGACATTCCCAAGATGAAAGCCATTGCCAAGGACTATGGAGAGTACGGTGTATGGATTACCGGGATCTCCTTCGACACCGATTCTACAGCATGGAGGAAGTGTGTGAAAAAGAACGAGATGGCGTGGACGCAACTCAGCGAACTGAAGAAATGGAAACGCGGAACGAAGATAGACAGCCTCTATAACGTGAAGTGGATACCTACCCTCTATCTTATTGACCCTGATGGCAAAGTTGTCTTAGGCACAGTTGAGGTAAAACGCCTGCGTGCAACGATTGACAGTCTTATTCAAGCCGGAAAGATTACGAAGTTTATGATGCCTGAATTTAAGAATGTCACCAAGTATATTGCTGACAATCTCCATTATCCGAAGACAGCTCAGAAAGCCGGCGTTCAGGGTCGTGTTGTCGTGAAATTCAAGGTGGATAAGGACGGAAAAGTCTTTTCTCCTGAAGTCAGTTCAGAAAGCAATTACTCTGTGCTTCCGAGGAAGAAGCATAGCAACCTGTCTGAAAGCGAAAAGACAGATGTCCAAGTGGCCATTGGTGCGTTGAAGCAGGAGGCCTTGCGCGTGGTGCAGTCCATGCCTGCATGGAAGCCGGCGCAAGTCAACGGAAGGAATATCACTATACGCCTCCGCGTTCCAGTGCGTTTCGCACTAGAGTAATCCTCCAACATTAACACATAGCGAAAGCCCTTGCTCCGTCGCACGTTGGAGCAAGGGCTTTATCGTCGGGGCGACAGGATTCGAACCTGCGACCGCCTGGTCCCAAACCAGGAGCGCTACCGGACTGCGCTACACCCCGAAGGAGGATAGATTCTTTAAATGATTACAAGATAATGAGCTCGCTGCTCTCAAATCCACACAAGGCATGGCTACCTTGTTTTTATTGTCGGGGCGACAGGATTCGAACCTGCGACCGCCTGGTCCCAAACCAGGAGCGCTACCGGACTGCGCTACACCCCGAAATCTACTGTAAGGCGCACATTGGCTGATTCTACCTCGAGGCAGGCCTTACAGCAGAGAATGCTATTTAATCAGACCTTGGTCTACGAAGATCTTCTTGAGGGCCTGCACGCCTCGTTCTACTTGTTCCTCAGTGTGCGTAGCCATAAGCGCAAAGCGCACAAGCGTGTCTTGTGGAGCACATGCAGGGGGAATAACGGGGTTAATGAACACTCCTGCATCGAAAGCCAGCTTGGTCACCAGGAACGTCTTGTCGACATCTCTCACGTAAAGCGGAATGATAGGACTTTCAGTATCGCCAATCTCAAAGCCTTCCTCGCGGAAACGCTTCAGTGCATAGTTTGTCACCTTCCACAGATGCTCGATACGCTCAGGCTCCTGCTGAATGATGTGAAGCGCCTCGAGAGCGGCAGCTGTTGCAGCAGGAGTATCACTGGCACTGAAGATGTAAGTACGGCAAGTGTGGCGTAGATAGTTGATGGTGTCCTTGTCGGAGGCAATAAAACCTCCAATGGAGGCAAGACTCTTCGAGAAGGTTCCCATGATGAGGTCTACCTCATTCTCGAGGCCGAAATGATGGCACACGCCACGTCCCTGCTTGCCAAACACTCCTAATCCGTGGGCCTCATCGACCATTACAGAGCAGTTGTACTTATGCTTGAGCTCAATGATTTCAGGCAGCTTGGCCAAGTCACCTTCCATGGAGAAGACTCCATCTACGACAATGAGTTTCACAGCATCATAGGGAAGCTTCTTCAGCACGCGCTCAAGGTCTTCCATGTCGTTGTGCTTGTAATGCAGCTGGGTAGCGAAACTCAGACGGCGTCCGTCAACGATGCTTGCATGGTCGCGGTCATCACAAATGATGTAGTCGCCTCTTCCCACTACTACGGCAAGCACTCCGCTATTGACCGAGAACCCCGTAGAAAAACATAGGGCATCGTCCTTGTGCTCGAATGCTGCCAGCTCTTGCTCTAACTGGACATGTATGTCAAGCGTCCCGTTCAAGAATCTGCTGCCGGCACAGCCAGAACCATATTTGTCTAATGCTTTATGGGCTGCTGCTATAACACGGTCGTCATCAGTAAGGCCTGTGTATGCATTCGAACCGAACATGAGCACCTTGTGCCCACCCATGGTCACCTCAGGACCTTGCTTACTCGTGATCACGCGGAAGTAAGGGTAAACCCCCTCTTTCATATACTTCTGCGGCTCGCGGTAGTTCTTATACCTTTCTTGAAGTTGTCCCATCTTATTCTAATAGGTGCAATTAGTTGATTTACCTCTTTTTGTCTTAAACGTGTGCAAAGTTACAAAAAAATATGCTAAGGACATCAACTTTATCTGAAAATGTTCATGCCTTCTGAATTTAGGGGCTATCAATGCCTATATATAAAGGATATTACGTAAATTTGCAAGGCGTAAACCAGTTAACAATGAAAAAGAAGATTCTATTCATCATGAACCCGATTTCGGGCACCAGCAGCAAGGCGGGCATTCCGGGGCTCATCGAAAACCAACTCGACAAGGATAAATACGATTACGAGATACGAATGACAGAGTATGCGGGGCACGGTGCCAAGATGGCTCAAGAAGCCAGCGGTCAAGGCTTCGACATCGTTGTTGCAGTGGGTGGCGACGGTACAGTCAATGAGGTGGCACGTGGAATCGCCCGCACCCAAACCGCCTTGGGCATCCTGCCTTGCGGCTCGGGCAACGGTCTTGCCAGGCACCTGATGCTACCCATGAATATCAAGAAATCAATCCAAGTGCTCAATCAATGCGAAATTCACGACCTTGACTATGGCCTTATCAACGGTCATCCCTTCTTTTGCACTTGTGGCATGGGATTCGACGCCCTCATCAGCATGAAATTTGCAGAGGCGGGCAAGCGGGGACTTGTCACTTACGCAGAGAGTGTACTGAAAGAGTGGCTAAGATATAAGCCCCAAACCTATGAGCTCATCGACGATACGGGCACGAAGCGGTTTAAGGCGTTCGTCGTGTCGTGTGCCAATGCATCGCAGTATGGCAACAATGCTTATATCGCTCCTCAAGCCTCCATGAGCGACGGTCTCATGGACGTAGTGGTCATGGAGCCATTCGATCTGATTGAGGCCTCGCAGATTGCCATTGAGCTCTTCAATAAGACGTTAGACAAAGATTCAAAGATTAAGACCTTCAAATGTCGGAAGTTGCATATCCACCGACAGGCCCCCGGAGAGATCCATTTCGACGGCGACCCCGTGATGGAGAAGGCGGATGTTGATGTTGAAATTGTGCCCAAAGGCATCAAGGTGGTAGTCAATCCATGGGCCGACAAACGACAGCGCAAGCCCAATGTGTTTCAGAATGTCGCTGCCGACCTCTTCGCTGGATTCAACGACGTCAGAGCGGTCCTACGCTCAAGGAGCCGACAGATTCAAGCGCTCAACAAGGTGCTCCAGCGCAAACTCAATCTTTGAAACGGGAAGCTATCGTAGCAGAAATCCTGTGCAGTCATCCTTATTAGAGCAGGCCTTCCTAAATAGGAGGCCCAAAGGATGACAGCACAGGATTCTTGTTTTGTGTCGTTCATCATTAAGCAACTGATGTTCAGTAACTGATAACTGCAAGCTCAGCATCGCCGGACTTCATGCATTGTCCGCACGCAAGTGCTGCAACTCAACACTCCATCCGCAGAGCATGCTTCACAGCCATCGGCACTACCCTTTCATCAGCCATTGACATCCTTGTGTCTCCATATACCATTCACCTTACGGCGCACAGCCATCATATTGGCAAGCGAAACCAACAGGAGCAGACTGACACCCGTTACAACAGCCGGTAGCAATGAGCCCTCTGGAACTGTTGGGAAGAGCGTTTCGACTACCCCCATATAATAGTTGCGCACTAAGAAGAGCAGCACAAGAGCAATGACCAATACGGCCACATTGAGAAAGACCGTCAGCAATTGATAGGGACGCGCCACTTGGCCCGGACTATATCCGATTAAGAGCAGATTCTCAAGTTTAGTGGAGTTCTTCTGCACCAGGAGATAGATACTAAGCATGAGGATGAAGAAACTCAAGGCTGCAATGACAAGACCGACAACCAACACCAACGAAACCGTCATGCGAAGAAACGAGGTGGTCTTCTCTGCACTCAAGTTATTGTCTTCGGCCTCATATCCATGCTCCTCAAGATAGGACGATATTTGACTTCCCGCCGGATTGTCGACCTTCAAGATAAGCCGTGTAGGGTCGGCGGGGGCATCGTTGGAGTAGTTTTTGTTGCTCCAGTCCATGAAGGCCTGCGGCACAAGGATGGTGTTCAAGCGTGAAGAAAAACCGATGACTTTTCCCTTGTATTCATCCTTATGACCATTGCCCTGGACAAACATCTTGAGGTCTATCATTCCTGCGAGACCCTCTGAAATCTTGGGCAATGAATGGCTCTGCGCAAAGCCGAAATTATACATAGTAATATAGGAACGCGGAAGTATGACCGGCACTTCATGAGCTCCCGGCGTGAACTTCCAGCCTTCTGTTTTTACGTCAATGAAATCATCAGGCACACTCTCGAAGTAGAGTTCCGAATTGAGAATGCTGACTCCATTGATACCCATCTGCGCATCCACCTTATAGCTTGCCGAAGTAAACTTAGCCGCCTCCGTGACAAACTTCTGTGAGGCCAGCTCATCGATTTCGCCAGGAGAAAAGCTGTTAGAGCCTCCAGAGAGTGTGCTTGCACTTCCAACCTTCTTGCTGATAATCAGGTAGTCAGCACTCAAGAAACTATCCTTAGCCGTAAATACCGGAAGTATGTCTCTATAGAACTGAATGCCTAACAGCACGATAGTCATACCGAAAAGATTGGCAAAGAAGAAGCCTATGAACTGAGGCCAGCTGATGTGCCGGCGAAGTAATTTCCAAACCAATGACATCTGTTTCGTACCTTGTAAAGAATCTGCCGCCGCCAATGGTCAACACCACAGGAAGCAGCAACCTTAATAATTTCGATTATAACCTAAAAACTTTCTCATAAGGCAAGTCCATATGCTTGCCTATACTCGTGACGATGACGCCGGCTCCTTGCTTACGGGCCTCCTCCATCATAATTTCGCCCATAATACGCGAGTTGTTGTCATCCAAATGGCTGATGGGCTCGTCGGCAAGAAGAAAATCGAAAGGCTGTACGAGAGCTCGCAGCATAGCCACGCGCTGCTGTTGTCCGAAAGACATCAGACCAACCTTGGAATCCAACTTATCAGCGATACCCAAACGTTCGAACCACCCCTTTATTTCTTCGACAGACTTCCAAGCTGTCAGATGGTTCTTTATCAGCACGTTCTCCAAGGCAGTGAGCTCTGGGAACAGCCGCAGTTCTTGAAAAAGATGACTGATATGCCGACGCCTCAATTCCACCCAGCCGGACACACGAAGTTGTTTGACCGAAAGTCCATCAAAGAGCATGCTACCAGAGAAATCATTGCGATAGCCCAATACATAGCTACAAAAAGTACTCTTACCTTTGCCACTGTCGGCTTCAACAAGATAGAGATGGCCCTTCTCAAACAGAGCCTCAGCGTTCCAGATGTCGCTCTTCATGGAGTTGATGCGCTGAGCGAAAACCTGCGGCACCACGGAACTAAGTTTAATTGAATCCATATATAATTAGTATTGACACGCCTCCGCTGTTATCCAACCTGCAGAGGTTTTCACCTGTCAGAACAGAAACACCACCTTCTTCACCTTACCGAAGACGGGCGCTGTGAAGGCAGCCACAGCACTCAAAGCCTTTTGAGAGGTCGAGCTGCTGAAATCAATAATCATGGCTCTATGACATCCTGTAATAAGGCGCCTCATCATCGGGTTATTCTTCCCCTTATTTATCCGGGCCGAGGCCATGTCAGTTCCGCTATAGAACTGAAGGTCGGGGGTATAGCCAAAGAAAAACTTAGAGGTTCCGTTCTGATAGCACCACATATGCGTCCCGCAATCCGACAGCGTACTACCCTTAGGCACGCTCTGCTTCCAATAGCCAATATCAGCAGTCCATCTCGTATGCGCCAACTGTGCAAGCATGGAGATTTGGAGTTCTTTATCTGAATACGAGGGTACGATGATGGTCATGTCGCCATTGACACTGCGAATGATGTTATCCATGTCGATAGCAGCATTAATGCCAGCCAGGAGAGCCTGCAAGCCTTTGTCAGCCTGGAGCAAACTCAGGAACTCTGTACCGTCGACATTCATGAACATACTGAAGAGATTCCCCTCATTGAGTTGGGCTACATACTTGCCTTGAATAGGCCTAAACACCTTTTCAGCCTTTTTCAGTGCGCCATCTATTCGGGAGTTGAACGAGAAGGTAGAACAATGGAAGAGCAATAAGCCCTCATTGTTTTCAATGCCTGCCGACAGCAACACCTGTGATACATCGGCATCCTTCGGCGCTCCTAACATGAACGCGGGCGAAAACTTTTGGGGAAGAGCACTCACCTTAGCCACCATTGCCATAGGAGTATCAATGGAATCAAGTCGCTCATACATCTTCGAAGCAGTGAACCCTTCATTGGCATCCGCAGTCAGATATCGAGCCATCTGCACTTGCAGTTCCGATTGTGCAGCCGGCGTCACAGGTCCCATGACCAATAGAGCCCCGTCGTTCCAGCCCGACACCGAATTGCCAACAGCTGCAAACTGGCATCCCCGTCGGTCAGTAAGCCTGCGTGCTCCGCCTCGGGCGGTCACTTTGGTAAGGAATTCTTCCCAATCGCCCTTATCTCGGAGTTTCATGCAATAGCCCAAGGACCCGTCGGGAGCAGCAAAGACAAAGGCTTTCGACTTAAAATCCAAGCCACTGTTACCCAGATTGTTTACATGCAAAAGCTTCTGGAGCAGCGCCGTGCCCGAAGATTGTCCGGCACGCTGCATATCAATGGAAATGACTGCACTGCTCTCCTTGGGTATGACATTCATATAATCGGTATCGCTACACGAGGCGAGCAGCATTATGCAGCAGAGCAGCACGAAGTACCATCCAGTCTTTGTCACCGGCAGAGGCCCTCTGCCCTTTATGTTTATATCCTTACCTAACATATTAATATGTATCCTAATTATGATCTACGAGCTATACGTGCCTCGGTCACTGCAACCACCCCCGCCGTCTCAGTGCGCAGGCGACTGTTGCCCAAGCTCACTGGCTCATATCCCTTGAACATAGCCTCGCGCACCTCATCCACTGAGAAATCACCCTCAGGACCAATGAGGATTGTGATATCGGGAGAATCGGTCGAAGGCTGCATTATCTTGTTAAAGAAGTCCTCACGCTCCAGTTCGTCGTAACAATGGGCAATGCATTTACGGCCTGGCCTGTCGGCATCCAGGAAAGCACCGAACCTCATCATCGGGTTAACAACAGGCTTCCAGGGTTTCCTGCTCTGTTTCATAGCAGCTACGACGATTTTCTCTATGCGGTCGATGCGTAACTCATGGCGCTCGGAGAAGGCACAATTGAGGAAGGAGAATTCATCGGCTCCTATCTCAACAGCCTTTTCCACCATCCATTCCATACGCTCCATCATCTTGGTGGGTGCCACGGCCAAATGGATTTTCCCCCTCCAAAGCGGCTGCTGTGGAAGTACCTCGCTGATGGCATAACGACAGCACTTCGAGGTGGCCAACGTCACCTCAGCCCTATAGAAGGCTCCTTTCCCATCCATGAGAAACATCTCATCACCCTCGTGGAGGCGAAGCACGCGCAAGGCATGGACAGCCTCCGAAGCAGGCAGTTCATCAGCAGAGCCGGCATCGGGCACATAGAAAAAACGCTCCTCCTTCATTGCTCCTCCTTTTTTCCTGGCTTACGCTCCTTCTTACGCTTCAGCATTTCGTCGCGCAAGTTGGAAGCCAGTTCGTAGTTCTCGTCCGCAACAGCCTTGTCAAGCGCGGCCTTGAGCATACGGTCTGTGATGGTGTTCACCGGCAGGGCCAGCCCTGGTGATTCGGGTTTGAAGGGTACACTCTGACGCAGAAAAAGCTTCGTGTCAATATACACAGGCAGATGGGCAATAAGTGAAAGCAGAATAGCATCACTGGCACGGAGGCTGACCGGCTCACGGGTATCGATATTGTAGAGCATGGTACGATACTGTCCATCGGCAACATCTACAATAATCACCTCATAGCGATCGGCATTCAGATTGCGAATGATCGTCCACAGCACCTCAGGCAGCAGACTCTCCACAATGGGCACATTACCTATGCGCAGGCCAAACTGATGGAGCATATGCTTGTCACAGGTGACTGCGAGCTGGCGCGTCTCCTGCTCGTCCACCATAATGAGCAGTCCGATGTCGTCAGTACCCATTATCTCCGACACATTCTTAAAAAAGAGCCTCGTCTTAGTCATGCCTCAGCCTCATTCTTCTTCGTTTGGAATACAAGTGCAAAAGCCACAGCCACTACCAGCGCATAAGCAGCGAAAAGAAACCAGCAAAGTGGCCAGTTGCCCACGGTGTAGGTCTGGGCGCCAATGGTCTTGCCCACAGTGAAGTGATTGATGACGACCTGGGCGCCAAGCGTGCCGACAGTAGCACCAATGCCATTCGTCATCAGCATGAAAAGGCCCTGAGCACTCGAACGAATGTCAGGCGAGGTCGACTGGTCGACGAACAGTGAACCCGAGATATTAAAGAAGTCGAAAGCCACTCCATAGACAATCATCGAGAGCACAAACATCCACACACCACTACCCGGATTACCCAGACCGAAGAGGCCGAAGCGCAACACCCAGGCAAACATGGCTATGAGCATCACATTCTTGATGCCATAACGCTTCATCACAAAGGGGATGAGCAGGATGCAGCACGTCTCACTCACCTGAGATAGCGAAATAAGAATGTTGGCATGCTGCACACCGAAGGTGGTGGCGTACTGTGGGTCAGCACCGAAACTAAAGATAAAAGGATTGGCAAAGCCATTGGTTATTTGGAGACTCACGCCAAGAAGCATCGAAAAGATGAAGAAAATAGCCATGCGCTTCTGCTTGAAAAGAGCAAAGGCCTTGAGTCCAAATGCTTCGGAGAGACTCTTGCGCTCTCCCTTCTCACTCGTAGGACAGTTGGGAAGCGTAAAGGTGTACAGGAAAAGCACGACGCTCAGAAGACCCGACGTATAGAACTGATTCTGGTTCACCTGGAAGTTCATCAGGTCGACGAACCACATGGAGCAGATGAAGCCGATTGTGCCGAAGACGCGAATCGGCGGAAAAGCTTTCACCGTGTCAAGTCCGGCATCCGACAGACAGGAGTAAGCCACAGAGTTGCTTAAGGCTATGGTAGGCATAAAGAAGGCCACACTCAGCGTGTAGAGACTGAAGATGATTCCGAACTGCGACGCACCACCAGCAGTCTGACCATAGAAGGCTGTGGCGCACATGAACAAGCCTGCCAGCAGATGGCAGAGCCCCAGCACACGCTGCGAAGGCACCCAACGGTCGGCAATCACTCCCATAAGGGCCGGCATGAATATGGACACGATGCCTTGGACGGAATAGAACCATCCAATCTCAGACCCAAGACCGATGTTGCCCAAATAACGCCCCATAGATGTGAGGTAGGCTCCCCACACGGCATACTCGAGGAAATTCATGATTACCAATCGAACTTT
The DNA here is from genome assembly GCA_900318855.1 of uncultured Prevotella sp. GTDB lineage: Bacteria > Bacteroidota > Bacteroidia > Bacteroidales > Bacteroidaceae > Prevotella. The sequence continues at coordinate 17,038 of ONMG01000239.1, read as the reverse complement.
CAAGCCCATATCTTCTTCAAATTAAGTTGTCTTCTATCATCATGTTACGGTTCAGCAGTCGACACATTTCAATGCCCGGCAGAGGATGCGGTGAGCGCACCATGCTTCCTCCGCCTACTTGCTTGCTGCAAAGTTAATGCAATCAGAGGGAATGACAAAGAAATTGGACTCCTTTTTTCGTCTTCACTCACCACAACTGGCATACGGCACCTTCTCCCCACGCTCAGCTCCCCCAGCCCCTCAATATAGCTCAGCCAAGAAAGGCTGCAGATGGAGCTACCAGGGATTTTTTTACATCGAATGCGCATGCCCCCTAGGTTCCAACAATGCACCACCAATAGAATAGTCAAACGGGGGGTCCACCTTCTGACTTCACATCGTCCACCATATGACGGACTGATCTACACCATATGAAGGACTTATCTACACCATATGAAGGACAATCGACAAACAAAGCCTTACTTCGTCAATATGAGCATGATGATGCTTCAAGCATAGGGCTAAGCCTTCCGTATGTCTGTGCCAGCAGTTATGGGCACTCGGGGGAAAAGCAAGAAAGTAAAGGAGTGATAAGGGCAAGGGATAGGGACAAAAAAAATTGATTGTCTCACGACAACCAATCTTTCATTAACCTTAATAATCTAATACCATGAAAAACACGATGCAAAGATAGTGATTAATTCTATCCATTCAAAGGTTTCCCCAATTATTTTTCCAGTGCTTAACATTGTTTAATGTTCGCCATTCTACCATTAATAGATTTTCACCTAATTACTTCAGATTGTCCACTTTTTCCCTCAAGACTGATCACTCGAACAGGTCAGAATCGGAGCCACTCCGGTAGCGCCAGTCAAGACGCAAACCGCATGCCGTTTTGGCTTCCACGTGTTGTGTTCGAGTGGCGGACAGTAATAAGGTCTCTTTATTCACTATCGCACTTATCACAGCTGACCGATGTGGAGCACCGTTGAATCAAACGAATGGGTGTCCTTCACCCCCGTATAGAGCATCATCTCAATGAGCTGGTGATGCATCTCCGTGATGGTTCTCACCACTCCTTCTTTGCCCTCCTGCAATAGAGGCTTCAGAATTGAGCGTCCTGGCGCCACTGCATCAGCACCCAGCGCCAAAGCCTTATAGGCATCGTAGCCCGAATCAATATGGCAGTCGCAGAACACCTTCATTCCACTATACTCAAAGACCTCTTTGATGCTTGGAAGCATGGCGGCCGGAGGCATGGCGAAAGGCATCCGTCCGTGATGATGCGACACCACCAGGGCCTTGCATCCGGCTTCGTGGCATTTCTGTGCATCGTCGACGGAGAGTACCCCCTTTGCCACAAAAGGCACATGAGCTGCTTTCACATACTCCATCAGATCATCAAGCATCACGGGGCCCAAAGGCTGATTGTCGGGATGGTCATATTGCCCGTCCTTGCCCGGCACATGATCGATATCAATACCCACAGCCACAGCGCCATGGCTTTCGGCAAACTCTATTTCCCTGAAGATGCGGTCATGGTCGGCAAAGGGTTTGATGATTCTCACCGTGGGAGCCCCCACAGCAGCAATCTCGGCAAACTCTTCATCGGGCTCCATCCCTACAAAGTTCAGCATTCCCAACTCCTTCGCAGCCTCGGCATATTCCAGCATAGGTTTCCGTCCATCCTTGACTACCTTGTTGAGATGCGAGAATGCCGGCATCACCAAAGGGGTGGCCAAGTGAAGACCAAACAGTTGGGTGTCAAGAGTGGGCATCACAGCATCGATGGTGCGCATCTCCACGAGAATATGGTCGAAGTAGGCCCGAGTATGAACATTGGCATCGTCGGGGCGGCCGCTGGTTACAGGTATCATTCCAGCTGGTCCTGGCCAAGCCGTCTCCATTTTGTTGTTCGTCATATCATTTGATGTATTAGTTGTTATTTATCTATCCTTTAGAGACAACCTTCTCATGGCCTTGTCTGTCGGAGTTGCTGCCCTAGCGCTTCGCTGATATAGTTGCCCAAATGCATGCAGCAGTCCTGTGAGAATCGTTGAGCCGCATCCTCCAGTCTGCTCCACTCCTTCGAACCCAGTCCTTTCACGAGGTGCTCCTGCGTGATGTTCTCATGGAGCAGACCAAAGATGAATCCGGCATTATAATTGTCACCCGCACCTATTGTACTCACGGGCTTTATGGGCTTCACCGGAAAGTTGAATCGACCTTGAGGCGTGAAGATGCTCACTGTGTCGGCACCTCTTGTACAAATGAACCGAGGACAGAGCGGAGCTGCAACCTTATTATATATAGAGTCAGCATTCTCCGAACCGAACACCATGCGCAGGTCACCTCTACTTGCCCTCACCACACTGGCCTGGCGGATAAGTTCGAGGATGAAAGGCCTCAGTTGCAGCAGCATTGAGGCGTGGGGCGACCGGAGATTCACGTCATAGTAGACGATTGCTCCCTGTCGGCGAGCCTCGCTCAGCACTTGGACCACTCGCTCCCTGTTGCTTGGGTTCACGGCATAGAACGACCCCAAGAGCAGCACATCGTCCTTGCGAAAGTGGGGCACTGCCGTTGACCGACGGTCATTAGGTGAATCCATGAAAAACACATAGCGGGCATCATTCTTATCGTTCAGATAGGCCAGCGACACAGTGGTTCTCATGCCCTCACACCGACGCAGACATTCCGTGCCCACGCCATTGGCCTTCAGAAAATCCATAATATGGGTACCCGTGGAATCGGTGCCCACTTCGCCGATAAACGAAGTGCTGACACCGGCCCTGCCAAGCGACACCGAGGAGTTGAGCGCCGAGCCACCGGCATTGGCGCTGAGCGGTGTGGAGCCCCTGAAAAGAATGTCGAGCACGGTCTCACCCATACAATACACAGTGCGCCGTCCCTGGGCATGAATAGTGTTACTGGCAAACCCAATCAACACTACAAGCAGCAGAAGCACCCGACCTCTGCGCAATAACTTCTCACTGAAGAACATAACAAATCACTCTATTTCAATTTAATATAAAGCTCTCACGATTTCGGCCCCCGACGGCCGTTCTCCGGCAGTATCGCCTCCGCTGAAGCAAAGCTCAGCCGACGTCCAATGATTCCAACTGCAAAGATAACGCTTTCGCCGCTCATTGTCACCTTCCTACCTTTCCTTTTTGTCGATAACCGCAATTTGGGCACAAAATACCGCAATATGTGCAAGAAAAGAGAGGCTTCTGATAGCGCTTATTTGAGAGAAATAGCTTAATTTTGCAGACGTTAGACAAATGATTTAAAAGTATGACTATGACACATTCTCATCTTAGAGCCCTTGCTCTATGCATGCTCCTGGCCATGGGTACCACCGCCTGGGCACAGTCCAAGGTCTACCTCACCCGCGAGATTTCTCCCGCCTCCCTTGTGCGCATCTATAAAGCCCTTGGCGTGAAGGCCAAAGGCCGCGTTGCCGTGAAGGTGAGCACCGGTGAAGGCTCGAATCCCAACTACCTCAAGCCCGAGCTCATCAAGGATCTCGTCTACGATGTCGATGGCACCATCGTAGAGAACAACACCGCCTATGGCGGCGACCCCAAAGATGTGCGCAACAACTCGGCCAACCACTGGAAGGTTATCGACCGCCACGGATTCACCAAGTATTTCGCCGTGGACATCATGGACGAATACGATGAAATCCGCATCCCCGTCAGAGACCACACCCATCTGAACTTCGACATCGTGGGCGGACATCTGGCCAACTACGACTTCTTGGTGTGCCTCAACCACTTCAAGGGACATCCCATGGGCGGCTACGGCGGTGCGCTGAAGAACCTCTCCATCGGTTGCGCCTCAGCCAACGGCAAAGCCTACATCCACTCGGCTGGTAAGATGACCAAGCTCAACATGGACTCGCTGTGGACACCGAAATACATTGGTGACCAGGACGGATTTCTTGAGAGTATGGCAGCTGCCGCCCAGGCCGTGGTCGACTACTTCAAGAAGGAAAACGGCATCATCTACATCTCAGTGATGAACAACATGAGCATCGACTGCGACTGTGTGGATCATCCGGCCCCCGTTAAGCTGGAGGACTACGGCATACTCGCCAGCACCGACCCCGTGGCGCTCGACCAGGCTTGCGTCGACATCATCAACCAGCAGAAAGTCACGGTCAAAAACGACCCCACCGATTTGATAAAGCGCATCGACAAAAAGCATGGCACCCACACCATCGACTGGGCTGAGAAGATTGGGCTGGGCTCGAAGAAGTACACCTTGATAAATATTGACAAGAAATAACAACCACCCCAAATCTTCATGAACAAAATTCATCTACTTCTGGCCGCACTGCTCGGTGCGGCCAGTCCGCTTTTTGCGCAGCGCGATACGCTGACTCTCCGTGATGTAGTGGTCACCGGCACACGCTACCGCTCCGACATGCGCCATCTGCCACTCGACGTGTCCATCGTAGACCGCCACCAGCTCACGGCTTCTTATCAGCCTTCGCTGTTGCCCACGCTCTCTCAGCAGGTGCCCGGACTCTTCGTCACCACCCGCGGCGTCCTGGGCTACGGACTGAGCACGGGATCGGCAGGCACCATCAAGGTGAGGGGCATCGGAGGCTCAGCCGACTTGCTCGTGCTCATCGACGGACTGCCACAGTATGCCGGACTCTACGGTCACCCTCTTGCCGACACTTATCAGACCATGATGACCGAGCGCGTGGAGGTGGTCAGCGGACCGGCCTCGGCTATCTACGGCAGCAATGCCATGGGCGGTGTAGTGAACATCGTGACGCGGCAGACGGCCACGGACGGCACCCACACCGACATTCATCTGCAGGGCGGCAGCTACGGCACCTTCATCGGTACAGCCTCCAATAGCATGCGCCGGGGGCGATTCTCCTCAACAGCTGCAGTGAACTATGAGCGCACCGACGGCCATCGCCCCAACTCGGCCTTCAGTCAGAAGAGCGGTTTTCTCAAGCTCGGCTACGACCTCTCGCGCTACTGGCAGCTGCAGGGCAACGTGAACATCGCTTATCAAGAGTCGTCCAATCCCGGACCCGTCTCCTCACCGCTCATCGACAACGACATGATGATCACCCGAGGTATGGCCACGCTCTCGCTCACCAACGACTACGGTAGCATGTCGGGAGCAGTGCGCATCTTCTATAACTGGGGCCATCATCACATCAATGACGGGCACACTGCCGAACGCCCCGCACAGACCGCCTTCTACATGCACAACGACCGCATGGGTGGCATCTCGGCCTATGAGAGCCTCACGCTCTTCCCCACCACACGCCTCACGGTGGGTTTCGACTATCAGCGCTTCGGTGGTCATGCCTGGCAGAAATCAATGGCCGACGGCAGCCACACCGATATTGCCAACCGCACCGTCAATGAGGTGGCAGGATATGCCAACATCCGACAGGAACTGACATCCTGGCTCACGGCCGACGCGGCACTGCGCCTCGACCATCACAGCGTCACGGGTAACGAGTGGATACCCCAGGGCGGGCTCACCGCACGCCTGCCTCACGACATGGAGCTGCGCGCACTCGTGAGCAAGGGCTTCCGCAACCCTACCTTGCGCGAGCTCTACATGTACCGCCCCGCCAACGCCGACCTTATCCCGGAACACTTGTGGAACTATGAGCTTTCGCTGCGTCAGCGTCTGATGAATAGTCGACTGAGTTATGGACTCAATCTGTTCTATATCAATGCTACAGACCTCATCACTACACAAATGATAGAAGGCCGTCCAAAGAACATCAACACTGGCAGTACCGAGAACTCAGGCTTTGAGCTTCTGGCCTCCTTTATGACCAGTGAGCACCTGCAACTGAATGCCAACTACAGTTTTCTCCACACCAGCCGCACACTCACGGCAGCTCCCCAGCACAAGCTTTTCATGGGAGCCAACTGGCAACGGGGCCGCTTCGACATCCACACCGGGCTGCAATGGATTGAGGGTCTCCACACCGACGTCAGCAGTGCTTCGACCGAGAACTTCTGGCTTTGGGACGCCACGGTCTCACTGCGCCTGAACCGGGCCGTGAAACTATTTGTCCATGGTGAGAATCTGCTGGCACAGCACTACGAGGTGAATGCAGGCTTCGTCATGCCCCGCGCCACGGTGATGGCAGGGGCGAGCGTGGAGCTGTAAGCAGCTGATTATTTTACACTCCACTGTCATCAGTAGAGGCTGTGGCATACCTTTTGCTATGGATTTCTATGACAAAAGAATAGAATTTACATAGAGAAAGGATAAGGATATGGCTTTTATTGATTACTACAAGATTCTGGGTGTTGACCGTAACATCCCGCAAAAGGATGTGAGAGCTGCCTACCGCAAGCGCGCTCAGCAGTTCCATCCCGACTTGCACCCTGATGACCCAAAGGCAAAGGCCAAGTTCCAAGCGCTCAACGAGGCTTACGATGTCATTGGCGATCCCGAAAAGCGACGCAAGTACGACCAGTACGGTGAAAAATGGCGCGAGGCCGACGCCTTCAATGCTGCCTCTGGCGGAGGGGGCAACGGCGGCACTGAGTTCCATTGGAGTTCTTCGAATGGCGGTTCGCCTTTCGAGGGCTTCGACTTCAGCGATTTTGGCGGAGGCGGCTACTCAAGCTTCTTCCGCGATCTCTTCGGCGACTTCGGCTCAACACGCTCCTCACGGACCAGTGCACGCAGAAGCACAGGCGAGATGAATGCCGCTATCAATATCGACCTCTACACGGCGCTTCTTGGTGGTGAGGTGATAGTGCAGCTCAGCAATGGGTCGAAGATTAAGCTAAAAGTGAAACCTGAGACGCAGAACGGCACCAAGGTGCGTCTGCGCGGCAAAGGCTACGACAGGGGCGACGGCACCTTCGGTGACTTGATTCTAACTTACAACGTGAAGCTGCCCACCCATCTCAGTCTTCACCAGCGCCAACTCCTTGAGGAGATGCGCCAGGGCTGACCCTTCATCATCCTGCCCCACTCTGCATTCAGCAGTAGGGCAGGATTTTTTGCCAAGTCCCGAGGCCGATGCACAGAGATCTACAAGTAGCCCCCGTGGATGTCCGTCAGACGACGGTACACCCACGGGGGCTTTCTGTTATACTTCGGTGACGCCTCAGCACCCTTTTCCATCAAGACTGCACGAAGCGGCCTCGTCGGGATTGAACTCCTTAAGTCCCACCTCCTCGGGTTTCAATGTCACCGTGCCATCCTCCTTCACAAAAGCGGGGATGCCAATATCACCAATGGCCTTTGAATGGTCGAACACGGGATTGCTGTCACGCAGATGCATGAAAGCACTCATATTGCGCACGTTGGCTCCAATGTCAATGACCGCAAACCGATTGTCGCCCTTCACCTGCTCATCGACGTAAGCACAGTAGGGGCAGGTGGGCATGCCATAAATCTTAATCATTGCAGTATTCCTTTCTTTATTACGATTATCTGCAAAGGTAGTCAACTTTCCCCAAATTCCGTCAGCTATCTGTGGTTTTTAACCGAAATTAAGGGCTTCACTATGACTGGGTAACTATTCTGCAAATCATTTTCCAATTACCTACATTATTACCAAGGCTTGGTAATCACATATTTCCTCGAAATATTTGCCAATGAGCAAGGAATCGACTAACTTTGCAAGCAGTCGCCCGAAGGCGATGAGAAGAAACGATAACAAATAAAGATGGATAATATGACATTACAGGAGATTTTAGACCACCGGCGTGCGGTCCGCCATTACGACCCTGCAAAGCCACTCGACCCCGAGAAGGTGCAGCAGTGCCTGAAAATGGCCACACTGGCACCCACCAGCTCAAACATGCAACTTTGGGAATGCTATCACGTGACCGACAAGGCCGTTTTGGCAAAACTTGCTCATGCCTGCCTCGACCAGCTCACGGCACGTTCAGCTCAGGAGATAGTGGTGTTTGTCACGCGACAAGACCTCTACAAGCGCCATGCCGAAGCAGCCCGCAAGTTTGAGGAGGGCAACCAGCGGCGCAACAGTCCTGAGGAGAAGCAGGACAAGCGCATCAAGAAGTGGAATGTCTACTACGGAAAGTTGATGCCCATCCTCTACTCACGTTGCCTCGGTCTGTGGGGCTTAGTGCGTAAGCTGCTCGCCCAATGCGTGGGACTCCGACGGCCCATCGTGAGACAAGTATCGGAGGCCGACATGCGGGTGGTGGTGCACAAGAGTTGTGCCCTGGCCGTGCAGACTTTCATGCTCGCCATGAGTGAGGCGGGCTACGATACATGCCCCCTGGAGGGCTTCGACAGCCTACTTGTGAAGAAGGCACTGCATCTGCCCCGGAAGGTGGAAATCAATATGGTTGTCACCTGCGGCGTGCGACTCCCTGACGGAGTGTGGGGCGAACGCTACCGCCAGCCTTTCAGCGAGACCTATCACCGGGTGTAAGAAGCGCATCCTATGGCAGTGCCCCTTGCCATAGGAAATAAAATGCGGGCGCCTGGATGGGGGCAGCCTACAGCTTGTGTGCCACAATATGATTATATGACAAGGAGGGCACCACCCAATGGATTTAGCGCCTCAGCAAGATTCTGTAGCCCACGATGCCACCGACAATCGACGCAGCGAAGATACCCACCTTAGCCTGGCTGTCGGCTTCGGGAGTGTGGAAGGCAAGAGTGGTGACAAACATCGACATCGTGAAGCCGATGGAGGCCAGGAAGCCCAAACCGGTTAGACGGCGCCAACTGAGCTGACGGCTGCGGCGCCCCCATCCGAGGCGCTCCATCAGCCACACCGACCCTACAATAGCCGAAGGCTTGCCCAAGAGCAGACCCAGCATCACGCCGATGGCGATATGGGTGTCGAAGAGCATGTTGAGGTCCATGTCAACAAACGACACACCGGCATTGCCCAAAGCGAAGACGGGCATGACGAAGAAGGCTACGAAGGGGTGCAACCCGTGCTCCAGGCGCTGCAACGGTGGCAAGGCCTGATTGGCGTCGGTCTTCACGCGGGCAATGATATCCACCTGATCGGGTTCCAGCGTGCGCACGTCGTTGGATTCTGCCTGGCCAAACCTTCGCGTGAGCTTCCTCATACGGGCCACGAAGGAGACCTCACTAATATGCGAGTCGGCAGGAATGACCATGGCCGACAGCACTGCGGCTATAGTGGCATGGATACCCGAGAGCAGGAAGGCTGTCCACACACCGCCAATGCCCAACAATCCATAGAACCAGATGGACTTCACCCCTAACTTGTTGCCAATAAACATAACCAAAAGGAAAACCAAACCTATGAGCAGGTTGAGCAGAGAAAGCTCGGAGGTGTAGAAGAGCGCGATAACGAGCACCGAGCCGAGGTCGTCGACGATGGCCAATGTGGTGAGGAACACCTTTGCCGACACCGGAACGCGAGGGCCTAAGAGATAGACCACAGCCAGTGCAAAGGCGATGTCGGTGGCCATAGGAATACCCCAGCCCTGCGCCTCGGCAGTATTTCCATTGAAAACGAGATAGATGAGAGCGGGGAAAATCATTCCCATCACAGCCGCCGCAATGGGCAGCGTCACCTTGCGCAGGTCGCGCAGCTCACCTCCAATGAACTCGCGTTTGAGCTCAAGCCCGACAACAAAGAAAAACATCGACATCAGACCGTCGTTAATCCAGTGGGCCAGACTGAAATTCAGATAAGGTGTGCCATCGACGACAAAACCCAAATGATGGTGTAGAAAATGGGCATAGTCGTCGCGCAGCGGACTGTTGGCCAAAATGAGCGCCAACAGCACGGCAATGCCGAGCACGACACCTCCCGATTTTTCCTGACTGATGAACTGCATTACAGGTAGAAGAATCTGATGTTGCAGCTTCTGCTTGAAATGTGTCATAATAGTGAAAGCTAAACTTTTCCTTGTTGTGAATATTCTGTTGTCATCCTTCCATGTCCGTCCGATAGAGTCCGGCTTGATTCGTTCCTCCTTCTTTTACGAGGTACTGCTCAAGCTCACAGACAGGCAGCGAACGCACTGAAGGTCATTCATCAAAATTGCTCTGGGCATGGCATCATCGCGGTCCCCCGTTCAGCGCACAAAGGTGAGCACACGCATCAGAGGAATGCCGAAGTTGAAGTTGTCGCTGCCATTGCTGCCCGCGAAATTCACGGCTATCAGCTTGCCACGCTCATCGACCACGGGCGAGCCACTGGAGCCGGGCATGGCCGGGATACTGTAGGTGATGCGCTTGCCGTCGGGCTGCTGAGTGATGGTGCCACTCGTGAACTGCGCACGGATGCCGTTGTCGGTCTTGGCAAGTGCCACGCCATGATTATAGCCTATCATGAAGACGGTCTGATTGATTTGCAACTTGTCGTCGTAGTTGGCATTGGCCCCGGCAATATCGAACACGAAGTGGTCGGGCGGCGTCATAGCCGTCTTGAGTTGCAGAAGCGCAAGGTCGGAGTTGGCATCCTCGGAGACGCGCAGCAGCGAGCATGGTGTTTTCATAAAGTCGTTCCAAGAGTCGACGTCGCTGCCGTCGAAGGCTACGCCGAATTGAGAATGCAACTGAATGGTGAAGTGGTCGCTGAGTATGTTGCTCCTCAGGCTGTTCTTTACGCTTTCTGCCTCGTCGTACTGCTCCTTCAGATGCTCCACCTCCTCTTGCAGTGAACTCAGCTCGTCCCCGCTCAGCTGACTCACCGTCTCGCCGTACTCATTCTGATAGGAGTTCTGCGAGGCATACAGCTCAATGCTCTGATAGCGCTGGTTCAAGGAGTCCTGCAAGGCTTGAATGGACAGAGTGAAGCTCTCGATGATGCGGTTCACATTGTTCTTCACAGTGCTTTTGTCCACCTCGGGGGCTACTACGTGGCGGTTGGTGAGAATTCGTCCCGCCTTGTCAATGAAGAATCCCGTACCGTTGAGCACTCCGGGATGCTGTTTGATGGTAGCAAGGTTGCCGGTGAGATTCACAAAGCTGCCGTTGCTGTCGAGGCCTGAGAAATAGATATGGTCACCATCGGAGAGCGTAATATCATAGTAGTACTCATTGCAGATGAGCACTACGCCCGACTTCTGTTCACTGAATATCTCCTGAGGATCTTTCTTGCAGCCTGCCAGCAGGATGACGGCAAGCCATAGAAGTAAGAGGTGGTAACGCGTCATAGTGTAACTCTTTGATATCGTTTTCAAGGCAAAAATACATTAAGATTTCGAATCCCGCAAGTTTATGAGCCGATTTTTTGGTCACGGGATATTTTCCGTGAATCAGTTAATGCCAATATAGTGTGCCCACGGAATCCTCTTCGCTTCCCTCGGGGGCAGACATTGTACACCATATGCCGGACAATAGTACGCCATATGCCGGACAATAGTACGCCATATGCCGTAGATTAGTACACCATATGCCGTAGATTGTGGAAGGTGGCGTATTAATCGTCGGAATCTACGGTGTTCACGGGCATCTACGTGCAGCCATCTGCTCATCCTCCGCACGCATTCTCTTCTGAGCCATTACTTGGCCCTTCGCCCATGATTTGTCACGGGCAAGGCTTTAGGGTGAAAGCCGGGGACGGGCAGCTGCTCTACAAAACAAAAATCAGCCGCCGTTGTCCGACTCTTAAGACATCTATCGGGCGCTACACATGGAAGCGGTATTTCTTATTGGCTCTCGCCGGCATCATGCTGCCAGCCGGAGCTGTGAAGCCTCCGCCACCAGCAACACCGCGATACTGAGCATAACGCTTACGGATGCGGTTCACATAGTCTACAGTCTCCGAACCTCGCATATAGCCGTTTTTCACCACTGCACTGCGATAATAGGCCGGGTCGCTGAGACGGAGCACAAACTGCGACACCTCAGCCCAACGATGAGGATTGTAGCCATGCTGCCGGGCCAAGGCCATGGCATCGCGCACATGCCAGTAACCTCCGTTGTAGCTGGCCAGTACAAAGTTCTGACGTTCAATCACATCCCCGATGTCACTAAACTTTCCACTGAGCTGGGCTATATACTTAGCCGCGGCTGCGATGTTCATCTCAGGATCGGTGAGCTGAGAGGATGGCAGACCGAGATGGTCGGCCGTAGAAGGCATAATCTGCATGAGTCCTTGCGCACCGGCCCAAGAGCGGGCCTGAGGGTCGAAGCACGATTCCTGATAGCTCTGGGCGGCCATGAGGCGCCAGTCCCAACGGGCCAGGGGTGCGTACATCTTAAAATAGCGGTCGTAGCGCGAGATGACGCCACCGGCGCGGTCGAGCATGGGCGAATAGACATGTCGCTCGATGCTGCGTGCCGAGAGCAGGAACGACTCTTCGCGACGGATGCGGGCTGTCATCTCGGGCTTGAACCAGCGCGATAGCGTGTCGGCCAGTTCGCTGTTGTCGGCCTTCACCGCCCACTGCGTCCGTCGTCCCGCATCCGAGGCCCCGCAATAGCGCAGCCCCCGGATGCCTCGGGGCAGTTGCACGGCAATGAGGTCGGCATCGCCATTGAGCAGCCGCTTCACCATCTCGGTGGTGTCGCGGCACACCTCCACACGTACGGCTACTCCAATCTGCTTGGCAAACTGCTCGCAGAGCAGATATTGCACACCCATGCCGTGGCCATGATAGTCGTAATAGGTGTCGGGACCCGAGAGGGTGAGGGCGAGCAGTTCGCCCTCGTCCTGAATGTCGGTCAGCGTGAAAGTGGAGCTCACATCGGCCGTGTCGGCTCCCACAACGGTACCCCAGGGCGTGGTCTGCACACGTTTCTGCTGACACGACGCAAGACCGGCAACGAGGAGAATGAAAAGGATAAGTTGCTTCATATTGAGAAAATCGCCACAAAGTTACACTTTTATTTGCAACTACCGATAAATTGCGTTACTTTTGCAAGCAAACATGATTATTCGATTAAGTAGACAAAGATGTTCAGAATAGCAATTCAGTCAAAAGGGCGCCTCTACGACGACAGCATGAATCTCCTTTCCGAAGCCGGCATCAAAGTGGGGCCAGCCAAGCGCACGCTGCTTGTAGAAGCTTCCAATTATCCCCTTGAAGTACTCTTTCTCCGCGACGACGACATTCCGCAGAGCGTGGCACTCGGTGTGGCCGATGCCGGTATAGTGGGCGAGAACGAGCTGACCGAGCGCCGGGAGAAGGTGAGCGTTGAGGCCCATCTGGGTTTCAGCCGCTGCAGACTCTCGCTCGCCATTCCCAAGACTGCCGGCTACTGTGGTGTGGACTGGTTCAATGGCAAGAAGATTGCCACCTCCTACCCCAACATTCTGCGCCACTATCTTGATGACCACCACGTGAAGGCCGACATCCACGTCATCACGGGCAGTGTGGAGATAAGTCCAGGCATCGGGCTCGCCGACGCTATCTTCGACATCGTGAGCAGTGGCTCCACCCTGGTGAGCAACAATCTGCGTGAGGCCGAAGTAGTGATGAAGAGCGAGGCTCTGCTCATTGCCCATGAGCAGCTGCCCGAGGAGAAGCGGCAAGTGCTCGAGGAACTCAAATTCAGATTCGAGGCCGTGCGCTCGGCGCAGGACAAAAAATACGTGATGATGAACGCACCCCGAGACAAGGTGAGCGCCATTACGGCAGTGCTCCCCGGCATCAAGAGCCCTACGGTGATACCCCTGGCCGACGACGGCTGGTGCTCCATCCACACGGTGCTCGACGAGAAGCGCTTTTGGGAGATTATCGGCAAGCTGCGCGAACTGGGAGCACAAGGCATCCTGGTGACACCTATAGAGAAAATGATTCTTTGAAGCAATGAACATCCTACGTTATCCTGACAAAGCCTCGTGGGGCTCGCTCACAGTGAGACCCCACCTCAACACAGAGCAACTCAACGACACCGTGGCCCGCATCCTGGCCGATGTCCACCACAACGGTGACAACGCCGTAAAGCGCTATGAACAGCAGTTCGACCACGCACAGCTCACCGATTTGGAAATGGCAGAGGAGGAGAAGGAAGCGGCGCTCCAGCAGGTGAGCCCCGACCTGATGCAGGCACTGCTACTGGCTCACAACAACATTGCCGCCTTCCACAGCGCACAGCGATTCAGCGAGCTCAAAGTGGAGACCGCCCCCGGAGTGGTGTGCTGGCAGAAGAGCGTGCCCATAGAGCGCGTGGGACTCTATATACCCGGAGGCACAGCCCCCCTCTTCTCCACCGTGCTGATGCTGGCCACACCGGCTGTCATCGCGGGCTGTAAGGAGATTGTGCTCTGTACTCCCCCCAATCGCGAAGGCCACGTGAATCCGGCTATTGTGGCAGCCGCCCAGGTGGCAGGAGTGCATCGCATTTTCAAGGCAGGCGGAGTGCAGGCCATCGGAGCCCTGGCTTACGGCACAGAATCGGTACCCAAGGTGTATAAAATCTTTGGCCCCGGCAATCAGTACGTCATGGCCGCCAAGCAGCAGGTGAGTCTGCACGACGTAGCCATCGACATGCCGGCCGGCCCTTCGGAGGTGTGCGTGGTGGCCGACGAGAGTTGCCGTGCGGAATTTGTCGCCGCCGACCTGCTCTCCCAGGCCGAACATGGCATCGACTCGCAGGTGATGCTCATCACCACATCGGAGCAGCGGCTGGAAGAGATTCAGCAGCAACTCAGCATACAGCTCGACACGCTGCCGCGCCGCGAGACAGCCTCCAAAGCGCTCGAAAGCTCCCACCTCGTACTTGTGAGCACGCTCGACGAGGCCATGGAGCTCAGCAACGCCTATGCCCCCGAGCATCTCATCCTGGCCACAGCGCAGAGCGACCTGTTAGCGGCCAAAGTGGTCAATGCCGGCAGTGTCTTCCTCGGCAACTACTCCTGTGAGAGCGCGGGCGACTACGCCAGCGGCACCAACCACACGCTGCCCACACACGGCTATGCCAGAGCCTACAACGGAGTGAACCTCGACAGTTTCTGCCGCAAGATCACCTTCCAGCATATCTCGGCCGAGGGCGTGCGCTCCATCGGTCCGTCCGTCGAGGTGATGGCTCGCGCTGAGCATCTCGATGCCCACGCCCGAGCTATGGCCGTCAGACTGAAGAGCCTGGAGGAGTAAAGGCTCGCCCCCGACTCGCTCACAACCCATACCAACGGTCCCCGCAACCATCTGCCGGAGACTCGTCAACCCTTCAAATTACAGCTATGGACAAATCTCTCGTAAGGCCCAACATTGCAGCGCTCACCCCCTACAGCTGCGCCCGGAACGAATATAGCGGGGGCAAGGTCAACGCCTTGCTCGATGCGAACGAGAATCCTTACAACAGTCCGCTCAACCGCTATCCCGACCCACTGCAGCGCCAACTGAAGGCCCGCATCGCCTCTATCAAAGGTGTCGGGGCCGAGAACATCTTTTTAGGCAACGGCAGCGACGAGGCCATTGACCTCTGCTACCGCGTATTCTGCCGACCGGGCATCGACAATGTAGTGGCAATAGAGCCCACCTACGGCATGTATAAGGTGTGTGCCGACATCAACGACGTGGAATACCGGCCGGTACTGCTCGACGACCACTATCAGATTAAGGCTGAGCAACTGCTTGAGCGGTGCGACGCAAACACAAAGCTCATATGGATTTGCAGTCCCAACAACCCTACGGGCAACTGCATCGACCATCGGGAGATTCTGCGCGTGGTAGAGCGCTTCAAGGGCATCGTCGTAGTGGATGAGGCCTACAGCGACTTCACCTCGAAGCCCGTGATGCGCACCGAGGTCCCACGGAGAGACAATCTCATCGTGCTCAACACCATGAGCAAGGCCTGGGGCTGCGCCGCCATAAGGCTGGGAATGGCCTTTGCCGAGCAGCCCATCATAGAGCTCTTCAACAAGGTGAAGTATCCCTACAACGTGAACCTGCTCACCCAGGAGAAGGCCACGGAGATGCTCGACGACCCCTACGAGGTGGTGAAATGGGTGAAGACCATTCTGCTGGAGCGCGAGCGCACTATGGAGGCCTTCAGCGAGCTGCCCCAGTGCGTGAAGGTGTATCCCACCGATGCCAACTTCTTCCTGGCACTGATGAGAGATGCCCAGCACACCTACGACTACCTCGTGGAGCGCGGCATCATCGTGCGCAACCGCACGCGCGTGGCCCTGTGCCACAACTGTCTGCGCATCACCATCGGCTCGAAGAGCGAGAACGCCGCTCTGCTGGCCGCCCTCAGACAAGAAGTCTGATTGCAGGTCAGCCCCACCACTGAAGGCGAGACCCCGACTAACATCAACCTATCCCGGCCCGACGGCACCTAACCGAAGAGCCACTAAAAACAATCAACATTATGACCCTAACAATGATTATCGAACTGCTTGTAGTGCTCCTTGCGCTATGGGTAGGAGCCCGCTACGGCTCACTTGCGCTCGGTGCCATCTCGGGCATCGGCCTTGCTATTCTGGTGTTCGGCTTCCAGCTCAAGCCCAGCACTCCTCCTACCGACGTCATCTACATCATCATCGCCGCCGTCACCTGCGCCGGAATGCTCCAGGCATCGGGAGGGATGGACTGGATGATACAGGTGGCCGAGCGACTGCTGCGCAAGCATCCCGACCGCATCACGCTGCTGGCTCCCTTCTCCACCTTCATACTCACAGTGCTGGTGGGAACGGGGCACGTCGTCTACACCCTCATGCCCATCATCTGCGACATCGCGCTGAAGAAAGGCATCCGCCCCGAGCGTCCCTGCGGCATCGCGTCGATAGCCTCTCAGATTGGCATCACCTGCTCACCCATTGCTGCGGCCGTAGTGGCATTTGCCGCCATCTCGGCCGACCACGGTTTCAATGTGAGCAATCTGCAAGTCATCATGGTCACGATTCCGGCCTGTATCGTGGGCATCCTCATGGCTGTGGCCTACAGCTGGCATCGCGGCCTGGACCTCGACAAGGACCCCGAATTCCTCAAAAAGATTAAGGACCCCGCAGCCTACGAATACATCTACGGCAACACGGCCACCACGCTCAATCTGAAGATAGCGCCCGAGAGTAAGCGGGCCGTCTACATCTTCTTAGGGGCTCTGGCTGTAATCGTTGTCTTCTCGGTGTGCAGCATGATGGGGCACAACATTCTCCCCCACTGGTCGACGGTGGAAGTGGTCAAGG
>ONMG01000240.1 GCA_900318855.1 uncultured Prevotella sp. | reverse complement strand
GGAAATAACCGTCTCCAAGAGTGGAAAGACACACAAGTTTTCAAACTTTGCGCTCGAATTCCTACAAGAGAAACTAAACGAGCTGAAAGGCAATGATGCAGAGTTTGAAAAAATTAGAATGGCTTATAAGAACAGAAACAAGCAGGAGGAAAAAACTAATGGATAAAATGAGAATGGAGTCAGTTGACATGACCGAGAAGAACATCGACAGGATCGCAGCCCTGTTTCCAAACTGCATCACTGAGGCCTTGGACGAGGAGCGTAGCACTCCCGACCATAAGGTCTATAAGAAAGTTGTAAACTTTGAGCTTCTTCGTCAGATGCTTTCAGGAGAAGTTCTGGAAGGCGATGAGGCCTACGAGTTCACATGGGTTGGTAAGAAGGCAGCTATTGTCGAGGCCAATAAGCCTATCCGCAAGACGCTGCGTCCTTATCCGGAAGAAAGCGTGAATTGGGATGCCACGGAAAATCTATATATCGAAGGCGATAATCTCGAAGTACTGAAGCTCTTGCAGGAGAGCTATATGGGAAAGGTGAAACTAATTTTCATTGATCCGCCGTACAATACAGGGAGCGATTTCATCTATGCAGATGATTTTGCTGTTGGGACAGCAGAGTACAGTGATGAAATTGGAGAAATGGATGCCGATGGGAACAGGCTCTTTAAGAACACTGATTCTAATGGGAGATTTCATTCCGATTGGTGTTCGATGATGTATTCAAGGCTTATGCTTGCCAGAAATCTTCTTACAGATGACGGAAGCATTTTTATAAGTATTGATTTTAATGAAGTCGAAAACCTAAAGAAGATAATGGATGAGGTGTTTGGTGCGGAGAATTTTCAACGGGAAATTGTCTGGAGAATTGGCTGGCTTTCGGGATATAAAACAATGGCTCCGAATTTTATCCGTAACCATGACACTATTTTGTTCTATTCAAAGAACTCAAGCAAAATTGAGTTCATAAAGAAATACATTGAGAATAAGGACTTTAAGCCCTTGCTTAAGAAGGATGCCAAGGTAACGGCCAAGCTGAAAAGCCTCGGTTTAGATGACGAGCAGCAGAAAGAACTTCTGGAGTTTATCAACCACGGTAATAGACCAGATAGGTACCCAATAGAGGATACATGGAACTCCAATGAGTATGATGATTTGAACAGCATTGCAATTGTCTCTTTCTCAGGAGAAAAAATCTCTAAGATCCTTGAAGTGGATCAGGATTTCAAAGGACAAAAGTCGGTAAAAATGCTAATGAGAATTATTGAGGCAACGACAAAAGAAGATGATATTGTGATGGATTTCTTTTCGGGAACTGGTTCGACGGCTCACGCTGTTATGCAGATGAATGCAGAAGATGGCTGCCACAGGAAGTACATTATGGTTCAACTTCCTGAACCGTGTGAGGATGGTGGCGCTGCTAAAGAAGCCGGATATGACAACATCTGCGAGATTGGCAAGGAACGAATTCGTAGAATTGGACAGCGCATCAATGATGCTGCCCCATTGGTAGGGTTGGATACTGGCTTTAGGGTATTCAAGGTAGCAGAAAGCAACATGAATGATGTGTATTATTCCGCAGGAGAATACAATCAAGGGATGCTTTCCCTCCTTGAATCGAATGTTAAGCCCGACCGCTCTGATATCGATTTACTGTTTGGGTGTTTATTAGAGTGGGGTTTACCGCTTTCTATGCCTTACACATCAGAACAGATTGAAGGATGCACTGTGCATACCTACAACGAGGGCGACTTGATTGCCTGCTTTGACGAGAATATTCCTGATTCTGTTATTAAAGCTATCGCTAAGAGGCAGCCTCTTCGTGCTGTGTTCCGCGATAGCAGTTTCAACGGAAGTCCCGCAAAAATTAATGTGGGTGAGATTTTCAAGATGCTGGCACCGGATACGAGGATCAAGGTGATTTAAACGAGGAGGTGCCCTTATGATGTGGGTGATACGAGCCGGACAAAATTCCGGATTTTATGACAAATATCTGAAAGCGAGCCGCGTCTATATCCCTTGGGACGGGTATAAGTTTGATTTGTCTTTAGTCAACGAAAGAGCAGATTTTAGAACAGTTGTCGAGAAGGAGAAAAAGACGGATAACCGGACTTCTGTCTCCAATTGGGCGGGTCAGCTCTATTCCTTTACAAACGAAATGCAAAAAGGCGACTATGTTCTGATTCCGTCGAGGGGAAGCAAAAGTTACTGCCTTGCCAAGATTACGGGTGAATACAGATTTGATGAAAAAGAGCCGGATAAACTGTATCATTCACGTCCAATTGAGATTTTGCTGAAGGATATACCAAGAGATGTCTTCTCTCAGTCAGTTATCTATTCTCTTGGTGCATTCAGAACGATTTTTAAGGCCAAACATGAGGATGAAGTTATGAATACTATAAAGAAATGGAAGGAGGCGCACAGATGAGAATTCAATATAAACATCAAAAATTCCAAGCTGATGCTGCCAAGGCGGTCGTGGATGTTTTTGCAGGCCAGCCGTATCTGACGCCTACCTATATGATGGATAGAGGAACCGGCACATTTCAGATTGGAATGAATGAGGAGCAGGACTACACAGGCTGGAGCAATCAAAAGATTGTACCGGAACTTTCCGATCATCTAATTCTGGAGCATATACAAAAAATTCAGCGGACAAATCAGATCCAGCCTTCTTCAAAGCTGGAAGGACGCAGTGACGGCTTCAATCTCACCATCGAAATGGAGACAGGCGTCGGCAAGACATATACCTATATCAAGACAATGTATGAGCTGAACCGCGCCTATGGCTGGAGCAAGTTCATCATTGTGGTGCCGAGCATCGCTATCCGCGAGGGCGTATATAAGTCCTTCCAGATGACGCAGGAGCACTTTGCGGAGGAGTACGGAAAGAAGATCCGCTTCTTTATCTACAATTCTGCGCAGCTTACAGAGATTGACCGTTTTGCCTCCGACAGCTCCATCAATGTTATGATCATCAATTCGCAGGCGTTTAATGCCAAGGGCAAGGACGCAAGGCGTATTTATATGAAGCTGGACGAGTTCCGCAGCCGTCGCCCGATTGACATCATTGCGAAGACGAATCCGATTTTGATCATTGACGAGCCGCAGTCCGTGGAAGGCAAGCAGACAAAGGAGCGCCTGAAAGAGTTCCAGCCGCTGCTGACGCTGCGTTATTCTGCCACACATAAGTCAGACAGCATTTATAACATGATTTATCGTCTGGACGCTATGGAAGCATATAACAAGCGTCTGGTTAAGAAGATCGCCGTTAAAGGTATCACCGAGACCGGCAGCACTGCTACGGACAGCTATCTCTATCTGGAAGGTCTGAATCTATCCAAGGGTGATCCTACTGCCACGATGCAGTTTGAGGTCAAGATGGCCAGCGGCACACCTAAGAAAAAGAGCCGCCTCGTGAAAATCGGAGACAATCTTTACGATTATTCTGGCGGGCTGGAAGAATACAAAAATGGCTTTGTGGTCAAGCAGATCGATGGCCGCGACGACTCCGTGGAGTTCCTGAACGGCATCAAGATTTATGCCGGTGACGTGATGGGTGCAGTCGATGAAGACCAGCTCCGTCGCATTCAGATCAGAGAGACGATCCTGTCGCATATCCAGAGAGAACGTCAGCTCTTCTATAAGGGCATCAAGGTGTTATCGCTGTTCTTTATCGATGAGGTTGCGAATTACAGAGAATACGATGCCGCAGGCCAGCCGGTGAACGGAAAATACGCCAGAATGTTTGAAGAGGAGTACGAGGATATCATCAGCAATATGCAGCTTAGTATAGGCGAGGATGAATACATCAAATACCTGCAGAGCATCAAGGCTTCCAAGACTCACGCAGGATATTTCTCAGTGGACGGAAAAGGCAAGATGATAAACTCCAAGGTCGGTCGTAAAGAGACCACCTCGGACGACGTCAGCGCCTACGAGCTGATCATGAAAAACAAGGAATTACTCCTTGACCGTGATCCTAAGAAGTCACCGGTACGCTTTATCTTTTCGCATTCTGCTCTGCGCGAAGGCTGGGACAATCCTAATGTATTCCAGATTTGCACGCTGAAGCAGTCCAGCAGTGATGTCCGTAAACGTCAGGAAGTAGGCCGTGGCCTGCGCCTTTGTGTCAATCAGGACGGCGAGCGTATGGATACCAATGCGCTCGGAAACGATGTTCATAATGTGAATGTGCTGACGGTTATCGCCAGCGAGAGCTATGATTCCTTTGCCAAAGGACTGCAAACTGAAATGGCAGATGCCGTCGCTGACAGACCGCGTGCAGTTACGGTTGACTTGTTCGTCGGCAAGGTAATCAAGGACGATAAGGGTAATGAGCAGGTTATCGATCAGGACACGGCTTCTGCAATCCACTACGATATGATCGTCAACGGCTATATTGACCGCAAGGGTGTCCTGACGGACAAATATTACGAGGATAAGGCAAACGGAGAAATCAAGGTCGCAGAAGAAGTCGCTGACTCTGCAGCCTCGGTAATTGAGATTGTCGATTCCATCTATGATGCCCGCAGCATGCAACCTGAGAATGCCCGCAGCAATAACGTCGAGCTTCAGGTGGATGAGGACAAGTTGGCGATGCCGGAGTTCAAAGCTCTGTGGTCGAGGATCAATTCCAAGTCGGTTTATGTAGTTGACTTTGATACCGAAGAACTTATCAGGAAGTCTATCGCTTCCCTTGATGCCAAGCTGCGTGTTTCAAAGATTTACTTCCGGGTTGAGTCCGGAGCAATGGATACCATCAAATCGAAGGAGGAGCTGGTCTCTGGAGCTTCCTTCGTAAAGGAAGAGTCTGCCAGCTATGGTGTTACTATCACGGCAAACTCGAATGTAAAATATGACCTCATCGGAAAACTGGTGGATGAGACCGGCCTTACCCGTAAAGCGGTTATTGCAATCCTTCAGGGAATTAAACCGTTCGTGTTCGACCAGTTTAAGGATAATCCGGAAGAGTTCATCGTCAAAGCTGCCGCGCTGATCAATGACGAGAAAGCCACGGCCATTATCGAGCACATCACCTACGACGTGCTGGATGAGCATTACGGCATGGATGTTTTCACCGATCCAACCATCAAGGGCAAGCTGGGCGTTAATGCAATGAAGGCAAAGAAGCACTTGTACGATCACATCGTTTACGATTCATCGAATGAGCGCGACTTTGCTACAGACCTTGATACGAACACTGATGTCGCGGTTTATGTGAAGCTGCCGGATGGATTCTATATTTCCACTCCGGTCGGTCACTACAATCCAGACTGGGCGATTGCTTTCTATGAGGGCAAGGTAAAACACATTTACTTCGTAGCAGAGACGAAAGGCTCCATGAGCTCGATGCAGCTGCGTCTGATCGAGGAGTCTAAGATTCATTGCGCAAGAGAACACTTTAAGGCCATCTCCAATGGGAATGTGGTATACGACGTGGTTGATAGCTACAAGTCCTTATTGGAGAAGGTAATGAAATAACGCTTATGAAACACAAGGTAAAGGTGCAGGTTCCTGTCGAAAAGCGTGGACTCTTCGGAATAAAGAAAACTGTCATGGAGACGCGCACGGTAGAGGTGGACGGCAAAACATATAAGAAAATGCAGCAGGAAAAGAAAAATCGCCCGTACAGCATCGAGGAGATGATGCTGTATGACGAGATTTTTGACGAATGGGATGACTGAGTAAACCATTTAAGGTTTCCTTACACAATTTAAGGATACCCATACTTTTTAAGGATTGCCCTTTAGGGGTTTCGGAAAGGAGGTGCAGCCGGAATGAGCACAGCTACAGCAAGAGCATATCGGAGCAATTTCGCAGGTCGGTTTATGCCCTCCGGAATCCGCAAAAGCCCTGAAATCAAGCCTTTTCACGAGTGCCGGAGCACATATTCGCGGAAAGCACATTGTATCAAAGATAGAGTCTTGTTAGACCCCTGTATGGGCAGCGGACATATCCTTGTCTACATGTTTGACGTGCTGGAACAGATCTATACCTCTGTCGGCTACAGCGAGCGC
>ONMG01000241.1 GCA_900318855.1 uncultured Prevotella sp. | reverse complement strand
CGGCAATGTGGCGCAGCCTGTATCGCTCAAGGTATGCCACGGCCTCTCGCTCCAGCATGATGGCTGAAACCGACAAGGGGGGAAGCCATTTGCTGGTCTTCCCCCCTGCTATAAGAAAAAACAGAGATTACTCAATGATGCGGGTCATATTGAACTCCGATATCAAACCGTTGGGGTTCACCCTTGCTTTAATGGTGTACTTGTTCTCTATCATGGTCTTGTCGGTCTTCTCTACTTCTTGCTGAGCTGAGAAAACGACGTTGTACTCGTATTCGTTGTCACCCACCTCCTTCTTCTTGATTTGGTAGTCACCCGGCAGCCTCCAGTTCATATTGCTCACGTCGGCCTTCCAGATCTTGTGCATGAAGGTCACGGCGTCACTCCTTGTGGCCGAGACCTTTCCAAGGAACGAGCTCATCACTTGGTCACAACAAGACATGATGTTCTCCTCGTTCTTCGAGTTAAGGCTTTGGAAGAACTTGCGGAAGAGACTGGCCACGACCTGCTTTTCTTCGGGCTGCACAGTCTTGGCATTGATCTTCTTGATGCCGTCGTTGGCCTCGTCCACATGCTCTCCGTTGGGATGGTCCTCCAGATAGGCCTGATAAGCATCCACCGTGTTGGTGTGCATCACATTGTCCCAGTCGAGCGAGTCAATCTTGTGCAGCGCCTCCTGTTTGTGGGGTGAGTCGGGATACTTGTCGAGGTAGGCTTCCAGGCTGCTCTTCGAATTGCTGACCAGCGCATCGGTCCAGTCCTGGTCGGTCGCTTTGAGTTTGGCCAGCCTGTCCTTGATGGCCAGGATATCCTCTTCATCAGCATCCGGATATTGGTCAAGAAACTGCTGCAGCACCTGTGGGTCGTCGCTCTTCAGCGCATATTCATAAGCCTCCTGCTCTTTGTTGTCCTTGCTCGTCTTGTAGAAGTAGAAAAGAGCCCCCATAATGATGAGAGCCAAAACGAGTGCTACAATGATAGTAGCCCGGTTGGAGTTGGCCGGCTTCTTCTCATCTGCAGGAGCCGGTTTGGTGGGGACTTCCGAAGGCTGAACGGGTGCAGCAGGCTTGGGCTGCTGCTCATTGTTAACAGGAGAAACCGTCTTGGGCTGCTGCGGCACAGTCTTTGTCTTATTAGGATTAGGCTGATGACAGATAGGACAAGCGGACTGATCCTTGAAATACACTTCGCCGCACTGCGGGCAGCGCACCGTCTTGCCAGCTATCTCTACCCCACAATAGGGGCATACAGGTGCTTTGTCACTCACTTGGTGACCACACTCAGGACATTTGATGATGGCCATAGTAATACTGTTTATTATTTAAGGTCTCGCCCTAAGGTTACTGCCTTGCTGTTATCATTTCCGGTTAGTTGCATTCAATGTCTGAAACGCAATTCCCTTAGTGTATGCTTTCCCATAATGCGGCTTTTGTCGACGTAGCCGTTCACTCCGTTGATGCGACCCTTTCCGGTATACTGCCACATGGTGATGTCGCGTCCGTCCTGCAACACGGGCTCCCGCTGCGTGTACTGGGCTATCATCAGCTTGTAGCCGTCAATCTTCCCCGAAAGATAGTGGTCGTAGAAGTTAGCGAAGGTGTAGAGCAATGGTTTCTGATGGTAGGCGGTTTCCACCATTTTGACAAACTTCATCAGTGAGTCGCAGAACTCCTCTGTCGACAGGCCGCTCTTGGTCTCTATATCTATCATGGGAATGAGGTCCTGGTCTCCTGGGCGGCACTGGGCCATGAAGTTCTGGAGCTGCAGCTGCAGTTCCACCTTGGGACGGAAGAAGTGATAGCTTCCCACTTTGAGGCCGTAGCGGTGGGCCAGATAGATGTTCTCCGCATATTTACTGTCGATATTGCTGCCGCCCTCGGTAGCCTTGAGGTAGACATAAGCCATCTTTGTATTGTCGCCTATGGTCTCCCAAAACACGTTGCCCTGATAGTGACTAAGGTCGATGCCGTGGATATGACGGCACGTATCCTCGCACTGTACCTCGTACTGTGCGAAAGTCGCCATTGCCGACATCATGCAGGCAATCATTATAACAAACCGCTTCATATATGCAAAGTTACTCTTTTCCTCTAAGAGAATGGAGTATCGTGCGCAAGAATTATAATAATTTATGATTCAGATGTTCTCTTCGTAGTTCTTGAGGCCTCTGCGCAAGGCGGGGACACGAAACACCCCCCACTCGAGCAAGCCCACTCCCACAAGAGCTGTGACTATGCCCAGCAGAACATCTATAACATAATGATGTCCGGTGTAGACGGCGGTCCACCAAATGCCCATACAGATGAAGGCAAAGATGCAGACACAGAGCTTGCTCCGGCGACTCAGCACGGCGTAAATCGTGGTTATCAGCATGTAGGCTGCATGCAGAGAAGGCACTGCCGCAAAGATATTGGCATTCTTGCCATAGATGTAATGGAACACCGGCAGACCTGTGAGTTCATCAAAACGCTCCAGTCCAGCAGTACTCCCAGGAGTATTTAGTATGGGTTCAAATCCATAGTTCATAACGTACCATGGCGGGGCTGCGGGATGGATGTAGTAGATGACAAATCCCAAAAGATTGACAAACAGGAATGCGAGGGAGAACCGGAGATAATTGTGCCTGTCACCCTTGAAATAAAGAAAGATGGAGAAACCTAAGGGCACCGGCACCCAGCAGAGATAGAAGAGTCCGGCCATGAAGTCGGCCACCGCTGAGTGGTGCAGGGCAAAATATTCGCCCGGGATAAGACGTGCACCCGCAGCTGTGGTGATGCCGAAGAGATGCTTCTCGGTTTCATAGAGCCCACGCACGTCGATGGGGTTCACCGTGTAGTTGGGCAAGAGCCGCATCCAATCGTAGGAACATGCGAACACGAGCCACGGTGTGAGCGCCAGGGCTAATTTTCTGGATGGCTTGATGGCCAGAAGAAACGCATATAAGAGAATGAGCCAAAAACTGTACATTCGGTTGTCGCCTAGTGCCGCCTTACAGCCAGCGGCTGCATTGGTAGCGTATTGGAATTAAATCCCCTTCATCTGACGATGGCAGTAGGCTATGCGCCAGAAGGCAGTGAAGTTGGCTAATAAGGCGATGAGCGCCATTCCGCCTACGAGCCACCACACATTGTCGGCAAAACCTTCGGCAATGGCCACTAAGGCTGTCACCACCACACGCTCAGGCCGCTGCATGAGTCCTACTTTGCACTCCAGGCCAATACCCTCGGCGCGAGCACGCACATAGCTCACCATCACCGAACCGACCATAGCCAAGAAGGTGATGACGCCACCCCAAAACCATCCGTTGAGGAAGAGATAGGCGCAGATGCCGAAGAGGGTCAGCAGCTCACTGTAACGGTCGAGCGTAGAGTCCCACAAAGCACCGAACTCCGAGGACATATTGCCGACTCTCGCCAAGCGGCCGTCCATCATATCGAACAAGCCCGAGAACAAGATGATGGCTCCACCCCACCCTATATATATATTGCCGTCGCCGGGTTGGCCCACATTCTGCGATATGTAAGCTGCATATACAAAGAATCCCGTCGCCACCACGTTACCGATGAATCCCAAGGTAGTAACGAGGTTGGGAGTGAACCCCAGTCGTATCATAGCTTTGATAAGTGGGTCTATGATTCGGTAGATTACCTTTTGAAGAAAGTCTCTATAGTTCATAAATATCATTTGAATACGAATAATCTCTGCATCTGGTAGTTCCAGGCTATGGCCACCACAATGCCCACGGCGGCCTTCGTTATGACGAAACTAATGCCCGTGAGCTCTGTGAGGAGACAGGTGCCGCCCGAATTGAGTGCTATGCTCACTATCCACACAGCAAGATATCTTAGCGCTGTACGGCATTTCCCCAAGGAATGCGAGTGGAACACCCACTTGTAATTGATGCAGCAGTTCACAATGCCACCGCTTACAGCACCTATCGTTGTCGAGTAGCCATACCAGAGATGAAGCACTTCGGCCAACAGGATGGAAACAGCGAAGTCGAAGGCTGTGGATATCCACGCCGAACACTGCGCTTTCCCGAAAGTGATGACAGCATGCTTCAGATTGCCCATCGCGCTATAAGGATGATAAGAAGGCTATAAGCCCCAGCGGCCAAGTCGTCTGCCATCACCCAGAATGGGCCTTCACGCCGGTCAAGCGCCCTGATACCCAGCGGCTTCAGAATATCGAAGAATCGGAAGAGGGCAAAGCAGGTCAAGGGCCACCACAGACTGTCGGTAGGAGCAGCTAAAAGAGGCACCCAGACTCCGGCCATTTCGTCGATGACCACCCTGCTGGGGTCACTGCCCCAATAGGGAGCCAGCTTTCCAGCGGCCCACGTTCCGACGATTGTCGACAGGACGATAAGCACCGCAGTGACGACAATGAGGGTAGAAGGAAGCATAACATAGCTGAGAGCCACCCAGATTAAGGTGGCCAAAATAGCGCCCGCAGTTCCCGGTGCAATGGGACAGAAGCCGCTTCCAAAACCTGTGCCGAAAATAACCGGCAAGAGAGGTGGTCGGTTCATACTTGGATGCAAAATTAACGGAAATAACAATAATTACCAAGAAGTCAGGCAGTTTTTTCGTTCTTTCTTCCTAACTTTGCGCCATTAAACCATATCTTTTCCATTTGCGGACATCTTGTGACAAGCATCTTCCGGGTCCGCACAAAGAAGTGGCAGGGTATCATATCATCGTAGATTTGTATGGAGAAGTCGACAATAAGGCTGCTGCTGGCCGACCGTCAGGACATAACTCGTGCCGGTATTCTGTATCTGACACAGCATATAAAGGGGGCACAATGCGAGTATGTGCCCGACAAGACCTCGCTCATCAACAAGCTTCGCACTTGCGGAGCCGACTGTGTAGTGGTGCTCGATTACACCCTTTTCGACATTCGTGATGTTGAGGAACTGATCATTCTTCAAGAGCGTTTCCCTGAAGCCCGATGGCTACTCTTCAGCGATGAGCTGAGCCCCTCGTTCGTTCACCGCACCCTGGCTGCAAGCGAGCATTTCAGTATTGTAGGCAAAGACTCCTCTTTGGCCGAACTCCGTGAGGCGCTCAGGTTGACAGTCGTCGGAAGGCGCTTCATCTGCCAGCAGGCCGCGGCTATACTGGCAGAGCCAGAAGTACAGGAAGAGCATCCCATCCTGACCAAGACCGAAGCCGAGGTGCTGCGCTGCATTGCTCAAGGTATGACGACTCGGGAGATTGCCGAGAAACGCTTCTCAAGCTTCCACACCGTCAACACCCACAGAAAGAACATCTTTCGCAAGTTAGGCGTCAACAATGTGCATGAGGCCATCAAATACGCATTGAGGGCCGGGCTCGTAGACTCGGCCGAATACTATATCTGATTCATATCCTATCGCCCTCGTGAGGCTAAAACAGAAAAAGAACAAGCCAACATGAAATATCCTCATTCAACACCCATATCCTTCGTTTCGCGTCTTCTCCTTACCACAAGCCTGCTCATAGCTCCCCTGCTGCTCTTGCCCTGTCGGGGAGGCCGACTCCTTGACAGCAATAAAGGCGAACATCCGACTACTAAGAACCTACCCTATCGGGACGCCTCGCTTCCGGTTGACACTCGAGTAAGCGACCTAATCGGCCGGATGACACTCCACGAGAAATTAGGACAGCTGAGATGCGAACTGGGCTGGGAGGATTACGCTGTTCAAGGCCACAAAGTAGTGGCCTCAGAGCGCTTCAAAAAAGATTTTGCCGACCTCTCGATGGGCATGCTGTGGGCTACCTTCCGTGCAGATCCTTGGACACGGAAGAGCCTCACCAATGGACTTACTCCAAGGCTTGCGGCTCAGTGTGCCAACGCCCTCCAGCAATATGCCATCACGCATTCCCGCCTGGGCATTCCCCTGTTTCTTGCCGAAGAGGCCCCGCATGGTCATATGGCTATAGGCACCACTGTGTTTCCCACAGGACTGGGGCTTGCCGCGACCTGGGATACCGGACTGATGCAGCACGTCGGACAAGTCATCGGCAAGGAGGTGCGGCTCCAAGGAGCCCATATCAGCTACGGTCCGATTCTTGACGTCTGTCGCGACCCGCGATGGAGCCGTATTGAGGAGAACATGGGGGAAGACCCTGTGCTCATAGCCTCCATGGCCGCCTCTGAAGTCAAGGGGCTGGGCGGAGGCCGACTGTCGGAACCCTATGCCACGATTGCCACCTTGAAGCATTTCGTGGGCTATGGACTCAGTGAAGGTGGACATAATGGCGGGCCGACACTCGTGGGGATGCATGAGACGACCCAATACCTGCTGCCGCCTTTCCGACGTGCTGTGGAAGCCGGAGCGCTGTCACTGATGACATCGTACAACTCAATCGATGGCCTGCCGACAACATGCAACGAGTATCTTCTCACTGATGTGCTCCGGAAGAAATGGAATTTCCGTGGCTTCGTCGTATCCGACCTCTATAGCATCGACGGCATAGCTGGGGCTCGTGTGGCCCACGACCTGAGCGAGGCTGGAGCCATGGCTGTAAAGGCGGGCTGTGATGTCGACTTGGGTGGACGCAGTCTGGGCAGTATCACAGAGCAGCAGGTGCAGGCCGACGCTGCCTTAGGAGCTGCCATTGACTCCACATGCGCCAGAGTGCTGCGTCTGAAATTTGAGATGGGCCTCTTCGAGCATCCCTATGTTGACCCTGAACAGGCAGCTGCTGAGGTGAGAAGCAAGGAGCATATTGCCGTTGCACGCAAGGCAGCACTGGAGTCGGTGACATTGCTGAAAAACGATGGAGCCCTCCCCCTGAAAAACAAGAATCTGAAAGTGGCTCTTGTGGGTCCCAATGCCGACAACGTATACAACATGTTGGGTGACTACACGGCACCTCAAGAACGAAGCAATGTAAAGACGGTACTCGACGGAATGCGCCGGCACTTGAAGGAAAGCAATATCTATTATGTGAAAGGCTGTGCCATACGCGACACCACGACTAACGACATTGAGGCAGCCGTAGCGGCGGCACGAAAGGCTGATGTAGTGGTAGCCTGCGTGGGAGGCAGCAGTGCCCGCGATTTCAAAACATCCTACGAGGAAACAGGAGCCGCTTCTACCAGCTCGGCCACATTGAGCGACATGGAGTCGGGCGAAGGCTTCGATCGCGCCACACTCGGACTCATGGGATTGCAGGAACGTCTTTTGAAAGCACTCCGACTAACGGGCAAGCCCTTGGTAGTGGTGTATATTGAGGGAAGACCGCTGCTGAAGAACTGGGCCGCCGAGCATGCCAACGCGCTGCTCACGGCTTTCTACCCCGGACAAGAAGGAGGTGACGCCATTGCCGATGTGCTCTTTGGCGACTATAACCCTGCTGGGCGCCTGCCTATGAGTCAGCCACGCGATGTGGGGCAGTTGCCGGTTTACTATAATCGCACCTCGAGTCCGCACGACTACACCGACATGCCTTCTTCACCCCTATATGCATTCGGTTACGGCTTGAGCTACACCACATTCAATTACAGCAACCTGAGCATAACCCCGCTGGCTCCGGCAACCACGGGACATGAGCTATCGGAGTCCGAAGCCCTTGACAAGGTTTATCGCATCAGCTTCGATGTCACCAATACCGGTGCCATAGGAGGCGACGAGATACCTCAGATCTATCTCCGCGATGACTATACCTCGACGGTGCAACCAGTGATGCAGCTGAAAGCCTTCGACCGCCAGTATATTGAGGCTGGCACCACCCGTCACTTCGCTTTCGAGCTCACCAACGCCGATCTTTCTATCATCAACCGCCAGCTGCAGCAAGTAGTGGAGCCGGGGGAATTCCATGTAATGGTGGGAGCCTCGAGCGACCGCATCTTGCTCCGTGGTGAGTTCACCGTGAACAGCAAGTGACGACCAACATGCGGGTGCTTGCAGCCGGCATCGCCTTCCTTGCCTTCCACCGCTACTCCGGACAGTTCTGAAGCTTACAGCCCCACGACTCTA
The DNA here is from genome assembly GCA_900318855.1 of uncultured Prevotella sp. Taxonomy (GTDB): domain Bacteria; phylum Bacteroidota; class Bacteroidia; order Bacteroidales; family Bacteroidaceae; genus Prevotella. The sequence goes on along the minus strand of ONMG01000241.1, from coordinate 2,725 downwards.
ATCACACGGATACCCACCTGCGAGGGGTGCTGTTGCATGTAAGCCTTGAGTGTGAGCGGCTCTTCCACCACCTTGTGCCTTATTTGCGAGGCATTGAGAAGGTGCAGGCCGTCCTTATGCCATACGGCGATGCCTATATGCGAAGTATCAAGCCCCGGCTTGCGCGTGACGATGGCCAGGATGTCGCCGTCGTGGATGGTGCGGCGGAGAAGCGGAGAGTCGGCAAGGGCATTCTTAGGGATATAGCGCACGGTGAGACCTGTCAGACGCTGTTCCATAGTTTTGATGCGAGCCTTGGCGTTCTTCTCGGTGCTCATCAGCGGATAGAGCTGTGGATGGCGACTCATATAATCGACACTGATGCGCTGCGTCTCTGTAAAAGGCGGAACAGGCTGTTGGATTTCCTTGACCAGATGATTGCTGGTATTGCTGATAATCCACTGTGAGAAATAGTGGTTGCGCAGCGCGTACTCCACCTTGCCGCCCTGGTAGCGAATCTTCCTGAGGTAGGCGGTAAAGCTGTTAAAATTATATTGATGATTGCGGGCACAGAGTGTGAGTGCCAGCACGTTTTCCACATAAGTGGTGCAGTCCAGTTGCCGGAGATTCACGATGAGTTGTTCCTGCTTGTTCACTTCCAGGGTCTTAGACACATAGGGTCTCCCTTTCAGACTTCTTGCGAAGAACACCATCCAGTTGGGTTTCCCCTTCGTCGTAGCAGCCTTGTGCAGCAGTGCTGCCACCTGCGAGCTGTCAGTGTGAGTGAACTGGATGCGTTGAGCCGGGGCTGCCAGCACAACCAGCAGCAACGGCAGAAGAATGAGATGCTTATTCATTGATGTTTGCGTTTACCAAAGTTGAATCCGGCATAGATGTTCACATTACCAAAGGCGGTATTGGTGGAGAACTGATCCTTATGATAGTTGTAAGAGTGAAGGATTGCACTAACACCGGCAAACCATTTCGTGTTGTTCCACACCAGTCCGAAACGACCTATGCCATCTATATTAAAGTTCTTGAAGTCGAAATCCTTAATGCTCCATTTTGTATGTTCCGTACGCGAGTTGGAACTCTTATAGCCAACAGCAGCCGAAAGCGAAGCTGCAAAAAGCCAGTTACGGGCAAAAACCCAGTTGTAGGCATAGCCCCCTGACACCGAGATGTCGGTATATCTCACGTTGCCCACCTTCATGCTACTGTCGATGACAGCCTCAGTGTTGGCCGGCAGCTTCTCCTTGATGATGCCCTCCAACCTATCCCAGTCGACATTCAGCGAATGTTTGGTGTAGCCGATGCCCAAAAGCACCGATCCACAACTGCGACGCTGGACGGTGCTCTGCGAGAAGGCTGCCGGATAAGAAAAGTGCTTGTTATTGAAGATGTAATAGAGATTGAAGCCTTTGACACTGGAGTTGAGACCGCTGAACGCTGTGTGACGCAGTGGCTTAGTGTCGACGTCCTTACCGAGGTACATGCTGCGGATAAGGTAGTCGTTGCCGGTCTTACGGTAGAAGAGGTCGATACCGAAGCGCGAACTGTAAAGACTGATATCGAACTCCTTCTTTCTTTTGCTGTTGCTCAGGTGGTTGACATCAAGAGTGTAGCCGAGAAATATCCATCGCCAGCCGAAATAGGGGCCAAGCTTCACGCTCCACTGAGGAGCAAAGAGTATCGACTGCCCCTTATCATTGCTCAACCTATAGAGCTCATAGTTATTGGTGTTCTGAAGCATGAGCGCGAAGTTGTAGTGCTGTGGCTCTATGTAGTTCGTGTCGACTTCTGAGAACGATTCTATGACCCGTGCCAGGAAGCTTCTCCGAGGCTGCCCAGCATAGGCATCGGCCGACGCCAGTGCCATCATACAAGCTACGGCCCAGAGCGCCGGCCTTCTGCGTCTAAGCATGTGGAAGACCGTAGCACATAGGACCTGTTGCAGGGTAGTCAGCTTCCTTAGCATTCTTGAAGATAAATGAAGAGACAGGGTGCTTCAGAGCTTCCCGAGGATTCGGTCGTGTTGTGTAAACATACTTATTTTCATTGAGTTAAAAAGGGGTTGTTTGAAAAGGGGAAACATTTGGCGTTTGCGCATATGGGTGCAGACATCATTAGAGACTGGCGAGCCACTTCTTACCATTCTTGGTGTTGAGCCAGATGAGGAATGCAATGCCGCAAAGGGCGATGCCGCCGAAAGTGATAATCATCGAAATCATGTAATTTATTTTTTAGTTATACTAATGCTTCCATAACTATCAAGCGTTACCTTTCTATAGTGCTGCATGCCATTCTTTCCCCTTCTTGGTGTGGAGCCATATTATTAAGCCGATGCCAATTAGACTGCCTACGGCGAAAGTGAGTATTAACCAAATCATGTGTGTTATTTTTTAATGATGAAGTAACCTAAATATGCGAATATAGAAGTAAAGAATACTCCTAATACTAAAAGCAATGCGAGCATTGTGCTGTCCGCATCGGTAAGGAAGAAAGACACAAGATCCGCTGCGACCATAGCGGCAAAGCTTGTTTTTGCAAGGTCATAGAAGAACTTGCCGAGGTTCTCACGGCTTGACCTTTCTCTTTCCTTTGTTTCTTTCTGCGTGACCATGATGTGCTACGTTAGAGGCTTGCGAGCCACTTCTTGCCATTCTTGGTGTTGAGCCAGATGAGGATGGCAATGCCAACTATAAGGGCGATGACGAGTAATAAACCTACTGCTTCCATGTTATTT
>ONMG01000245.1 GCA_900318855.1 uncultured Prevotella sp. | reverse complement strand
AGTGTGTGCAGTATGCGAACGATAACGAGGGCATGACCGTAGTAGTGCCGGAACAGGGGCTTGCCTTCGACCTTTTCACCATGGGTATGATCTCCGGGCACGAGACTAAGGAACCGGTCAAAGCTGTGTTCGATTATCTCTATAATGAACTGAACAAGCCTCAGTGTGCAAAGTTCAATCCTGATAAGATCTATGCGGACATGCCTTCCGCTGAGATTCCGAATTATCCGTCCAGCTATGAAGAGATTACGATGAACGGACTGTTTGATTTCGAGTATAAACAAAACCTGTTGGACATGTGGATGTACTGATAGTTGAGGAGAGCTGTAACGGCTCTCCCTTCTTTAACATTTTTTGGAGGACATCATCAGTGGGGAACGCTATCATAACCTGTGAGAATATCAATAAGAAGTTTAAAAGCAAGACGGTACTGGAGGATGTGAGCTTTGAGATTCAGCGAGGGGAGTTCTTATCTCTTTTAGGACCGTCCGGCTGCGGTAAGACAACCATCCTTCGTATGTTGATCGGCATTGAGAGACCCAGCAGCGGGAAGATTCTTAAGGATGGTGTTGATATTACAAACACAGCTCCAAAGGACAGGAATATAGGTATCGTTTTCCAGAATTACTCTCTTTTCCCGAATATGGATGTCTATCATAACATTTCCTATGCGCTTCAGAGCAAGAAGGATCAGAACGGACAGAAGCTTGGGAAAGAGGAAATTGATAAGAAGGTACGGGAGATCATCGAGACGGTCGGACTGGAGGAGCACATCTATAAAAAACCGAAGCAGCTCTCCGGTGGCCAGCAGCAGCGTGTGGCGATTGCCAGAACTCTGGTGCTGAACCCGGATATTATTCTGTTTGATGAGCCGATGTCTGCTTTGGATGCGGAAATCAAGGTGGTTCTGCGGCAACAGCTGAAGGACATCCAGAAGAAACTGAAGATCACAATGGTTTATGTAACTCATGATCAGGAAGAGGCCTTTGCGTTATCGGACCGGATTATGGTGCTCAACGATCTGCGGATAGCTCAGTTGGACACGCCCTATAATCTTTATCACCATCCGAAGAATCCTTTTGTGAAAAGGTTCATTGTTGACCATCTGGATTTGAAGGTTAAGAGTATTGAGGAAAGCATAAAGGAAGAGAAGGCATGAAAGAGCAGATAACCAAGCTTGGCAGGGGAATGCGGCATGAATATCTGCGTGCGATAGCTATCGGTTGTATTCTGCTCTTTGCCATTCTGCCATTATTAACCCTTGCTTTCAATGTTACAAGCAAGGACTGGACTTATATTGCGAAGGATCGAAAATTTTGGGAAGCGATAAAGAATTCGCTGATTTATACCAGTTTGGCGTCTGTGATAACTACAACTCTTGCGCTTGTATCTGCCTATCTGCTGGAGACATCAAGCCTTCGGAAGAAGAATTTGTATGTCATTGCCTTGACACTGGGCATGCTGGTGCCAACCATCTCCGTAGGTCTCGGGCTGCGTATCCTCTTTGGCACGAATGGTTTTCTGGATCTGCTGTTTGGCCTGGAGATTGAAGTCCGGGGAATGCCGGGGTTGATTATGGGCTCTGTGATGACTTCGTTCCCGGCAACGTTCCTGATCCTTTATGATGCCCTGCATTATGAAGATAAGGGACCATACGATGCAGCGAGTATCATGGGCATCAAGCGGGTCAGCACATTCTTTCGCCTCACTATCCCATATCTTCGCATTGCGCTGATTTCGGCTTTCTTTGCTTGCTTCACGCTGATCTTCTCCGATTACGGCATGCCCATGGAGATCGCGGGGAAGGTCAAAACCCTGCCGATGTATCTTTATGATCAGTTTATGTCCTCTTTTCAGTACGGAAGGGGAAGTATAGCTGGTTTTGTTCTGCTCATTCCGGCTGTTATTTCGTTTGTGTTTGACCTGATCTTTAAGGATCAGAGCAGTGATAAGCAGAATCGGCTGATTCCGAGCGGCAAGGGATTCAATTGTGCAACTGTGGTTGTAATCGTTATTCTCTGTATCCTTCTGTTCATGCCGCAACTGGCATTTATCAGCCTCTCCTTCACTAAAGCGTTCCCGAATGATCTGAGCTTTACCTTTGAGCACATCGGCAATATCTTTAGCAACACCCATGGCGTTGGATTGACGGCATATATTATGAATTCACTTGAGCTGTCTTTTCTGACTGCCGTGGTTGGTACGTCCTTTGCCTATGTACTTGGTTATTTCTCAGTTCGGAAGAGCGGAAAGATGGCCAAGGCTGTTGACCTATTGGCATTGAGCACTATTGCCATCCCGGGCCTTGTGCTTGGTATAGGCTACATTTTCCTTTTCAAGGAGACAAATGGAACCTTCTACGGTACAATCTTGATATTGGTTGTAGTTAACACATTTCATTTTCTGGGTTCACCGTATCTTCTGGCGAAGAACTGTTTGAGTAAAATCAATTCAGATTATGAGGTGATCGGAGAGACACTGGGGATCAGCAAGGGGAAGATTATCCGGAATGTATTGATTCCAAACTCGGTGTCTACAATGATAGAAATGTTCTCCTATTTCTTCCTGAACAGCATGATCACGATTTCAGCAGTGGCATTTCTCTGCACCTATGATAATCAGCCGCTGTCGATCCTGATCACAACGTATGAGAAGAACAGCAACTATGAGATGCAGAGTGTCATTTCTCTCATCATTCTGTTTCTTAATGTAGTAGCCAGGGTAGTTTTCACGGCTATCACAACAGCGGTTAACAGGAAAAATAATAAAGAAGTTGAGGGCGGAATCGGCCTGAGCCGCATAGAATTTGATTTTCTGACGTACCTGGAGAAAAAAGGAAAGGGTGTCTACAGTCAGAGAAAACTGGCGGATGATCTGACCATCACACTGTCGAATGCAACCAGGCTGGTGAAAGAAACGGCTGAGCATGACTATATCAACCTTTTGCCAGATGGCAATATTCAGATTAGTGAGAAGGGGCTAAAGGCGTTGGAACCGTACAGGGTTCGCAAGGCAATCATCCTGGCAGCAGGCTTTGGACAGAGACTGGCGCCGGTGACATTGGACACGCCAAAGCCGCTGGTAAAGGTGAATGGTGTCAGAATTCTGGATACGCTGCTTGATGCATTGTATGCGAAGGGGATTACGAACATCACGATTGTTCGCGGGTACAAGAGAGAGCAGTTCGACCAGCTTCTGGAGAAGTACCCGACCATTCGTTTTATTGACAATCCTGAGTTCAACTTGGCGAACAATATCAGCTCACTGATTCATGCTATTGATCTGATTGATCGGTGCTATATCTGCGAAGCGGATCTTTACATTACGAATCCGGAGATTATCAATAAATATGAGTATCGTTCCAACTATCTCGGGGCGAAGGT
>ONMG01000247.1 GCA_900318855.1 uncultured Prevotella sp. | reverse complement strand
TTAAGCGATTTTTGAACGCATTGTAATACTGCCGGAAGAAACGCTCTTGTGTAGAGTAGTCATCCGTCAAATAACCGAGGAGTGTCTGCCAATCCTCAAAGCAGTCATCACAAGTCATACCCGAACGCTCGGCTCTCGCCAAAATAAGGTTTTTCATGAGGTCAATAGCTGTCAATGGCGTACCTCTGTTATTCAGGGACTCAAAAAGGGTGTAAGCCTCCGCGTGACTTCCAACCTCTATCTTGACGAGTACCGCTTTCGATACCTTGCTCTTGATTTCAAGCAGGGTCTTGACTGCATCACCGGACTCTTCAATATCCTGATCTAATCTTTGTAGGAAGTATTTATAGCACTTCGCGATTTTACGATTGCCCCAATTCTTTTCGCGCTTCGCACTTTTGAGCAGACCATTCTCGTACATTACGACATTGAAGTCAGCCTGATTGTGGTTTTGAATTTGAGGACAAAGAATAAGCCCGTTCGATGCGCCTTTGCAAATAATGGACTTTCTAAGAGCAGGAAGCTCGTCCTCATCATCCTCATCCAGCTCATCCTTATGTATCTTGAGCCGGTTGTATATTGCGGTCAGAAGGAGGCAGAGCGTCGTTAAACGCTGCTGTCCATCGACAACCTCAAGCTCCTTTGTTTGGAAAGCATCGGAAGAGTTATCAATGCAAATAATCGAGCCGATAAAATACCCATTGTCGTTTTCGCAAATGTCATCGTAAAGGTCTTTCCATTGGTATTGTCCCCATGTGTATTCACGCTGATATTTCGGAATCATGTAGCAGAAGCCAGCGTCCTTCTTGAATACATCGTCTATTTGATAATCATGAACAGATTTGATCACTGTGTTATCCTCCTTGCGTATTATGCTCCGAGCAAACTCTGGTCAAAAGCAAACAGAGCCTCGTTAATTTCAAAAACATTGTAGTTTCCCATGTTGATGAAGAACTCAATGATGATGTCAAACTTGTTGCTATGAGACAGCGCAAAGCCAGCCTTCATCAGCATATCCCTCGTTTCGTCCAAAGACAGCTCAAGAGCGATGGCAAAAGCAATCGCTGTGGGCTTGCTCGGCTTGTAGAGCTTGTCACTGCGGATCTTCGAGAAGAGTTTCCGGTCAATATTTGCCTTCTTGTAGCACTGTGCGTCCGTCATGCCGCGTTCGTCAATCTTCCGCAGCAGCATCTCGGAAAAGCTCTCATCGATCTGTTCCAGTGCATCGTCGAGAGTTGCCGCCTTTTTAGGAGCAGCCGCCACAGAGACAGGTGGGATGAGCTGTTCGATTGCATCTTCATCGCAGACGGATGACTCGCAGGGCATCGGCTCTTCCATCCGGAAGGCACTCATTCTGCGCAGCCGCTCAGAACGAGGATCGGTATGCTCATCCACATAGCGGTCGTCTATGTACGCTGCAATGTCGGCAAACAGCTTGCCGCTGATCTGATAGGCTTTGCGGTCGAAAATGACGATGTACACCGTCATTTCGTTTTCAAGAAGGAAACTGCTGATGGTGTCAATCGCAACCTTGAGGGATTGATCCTTTGGATAGCCGAAAATGCCGGAGGAAATCAGCGGGAACGCAACTGACTCGCAGCCGTATTCCTTCGCCAGCATGAGCGAAGTCCGATAGCATGAGATCAGCCGTTCGCGCTCACCATGCCGTCCGTCATACCAGCGCGGACCGACTGCGTGAATGACATATTTGCAGGGCAACTTGTAGCCCTTCGTGATTTTTGCGCTCCCGGTTTCGCAGCCGTGGAGCGTTTCACATTCCGCCAGCAGCTCCGATCCTGCGGCACGGTGAATACAACCGTCCACACCGCCGCCACCCAGCAGTGACTCATTGGCAGCGTTGACGATGGCGTCCACCTTCATTTTTGTGATGTCATTCCTGACGATATGAAGTGGCATTATTCAATCCTCCGTCCTATCAAAGCGGCATCGGCGTCCGGGCAATCAGAATGACCGCCAGAATTGCGCCCACAAATGCCGCAGCCCCTATGACAGCCAATAGCTTTTTGCTGAGTTTCTTCTTCGCTGCCTTGCCAATCAGCGCAGCGCAAGCCGTGCAAACAGCCGCAGCCACAAGTGCAATGCCCAGCGTTTCCCATAGCCAAGAAAGTTCATGCAGGATTTTCATGCGATCATCATCTCCTGTTCGTTAAACTGGAATTTGTACGTCTTACAGTTTTATCTATTTAGAAATTATACCAATAACATTTTCGGTTTTTTCAGGCCATTTCTTTCTTTTATAATCCAAGCCAATGCTTTCAACATAAACGCATTTTTCTTCTGTACAGACTTTTTTGTTCAAGTATTCAATAAAATCCTTTTCATTAAACCAATCTTTTATGTATATTAAGCGGTCTCTTCAGTTCATATGGAAACGTTCTCGAATATAGGGGCACAATTGCTCATTTGGGCATTAATCCGTTTCTTTTTAGTGATAATAAAAAAGCATACGCAATAGCTATTCCTAAGAAACCGGCAACGGCATCAGCAAAATCGGGAATGTTCAGAATTGGAAAAACAAGTTCGTACCCAAGATTAAATGCGGCAATCAATAGCCCTATTACCGTAACAGCCTTCATTCCACCTCCGAATATAAGAACAGCAAATCCCAAAGCCACCAAGACCATAAGTGAGAGAGAAAAATTGGTTACATGAAGAAGAATATAGTCTGGCAATAGTTGAAGTGCAGGGACAAACCAATTAAGAAGTCTAATGAAAAACAGGAGCCATGAAAGAATGATTGTGCACAAATAAATTACTAAATATATTTTCTTTACTTCGTATTTTACCGTAACCTTTCTTTTACCTACCCCATCTCTGTAACCCCCTTATTTTAACAAATTCCGATTTGTCTGTCCCTTAAAGTCCAAGCACTTCAACCCACGCCGCAAGCTCCTGATGCCCGACGTTGCCCTTGAAGACCTTGCCGTCCATCAGCTTTGCGCCTTTGCAGCTCGGTGCAAGGCGTTCGTTCGTCTTGCCAATGTCGCTTCCACCGGAGGTTGCAAACGGGATGATCGTCTTGCCGGTCAGGTCATAGCCCTCAAGGAACGTATTGATAATCGTCGGCGCAACGTACCACCAGATCGGGAAGCCAACAAAGATTGTGTCGTAGTCCTTCATGTTGTCCCGCTTCACGGCAATTTCCGGTCGTGAGGCGGGATTGTTCATTTCAATCGTGCTGCGGGCGGTCTTGTCCATCCAGTTCAGATCAGCATCCGTGTAAGGCACCTTCGGCTCGATCTCAAAGATGTCCGCGCCGATTGCCTCTGCCAGCGTCTCAGCAACCTTTGCGGTCACGCCGGACGCAGAAAAATATGCTACAAGTTTCTTGCTCATCTTGTTTTATCCTTTCAATATCTTCGTAAGCTGCTGTGCGGACGCACCCGGCAGGATGGAGGAAAGATGCTGCATCATGCACTCTTTGGATTCCTGCGGGTCTCGCTGATAGGCGGAGGTGATAAAGGCGTACCCGAAAAGCTCTTCCGGTGTCGCATACTCCGCGACACCCCAGCCATAAGGTCTTCCGTACTTGTCCTGCATATAGACGAAATCCGCAATGCAGACATAGCTCTGCATTTGCAGTCTCGTGATACACGTCTCAAAGCCGGTGTTGCCGCCCTTGCGGTAGTTCAGAGCCTCTTTCAGCCGTTTAGAGAGCATCCTGCCTTCACCGGCTATGGTTTCATAAAGCTCCTTGTCCTTGTAGGACGCCAAGCCGTCATCCCAACGGGCGTCAAAGTCATAGCCGTCACGCCGGAAGTTCGCAAAGTCCGGAATCCACTCCCGACTCACAAATCCAGCCTTCTTGTTGAAAAGTTTGCCGTAAAGACATTTGCCGCTCCGCGCAGCCGGTCCTTTCCATTCCCACGGACCATCTACATCATCC
>ONMG01000249.1 GCA_900318855.1 uncultured Prevotella sp. | reverse complement strand
TTCATGTTCCGTGTGTGTACTGTGCTTGGATAGCGATTAACTAACCCACAAGGAATATCCTGTGACCCATAATATATCTGATTTGGGGTCCCAATAACGAAGACAGGTGTCATCTGCATCAGGTAATGTGAGAGCACGTTTTTATACAATCCACAGAGTCCGGCAGTATATGAACAGCATGAAGACCTTCTTATAAGCCAGAAAACAATCAGGGCTCTCCCGCTTGTCTATCCACAGTTACAGCTGACAAACAGAAGAGCCCCGCGAGAAGGTCGGTCAGACCTTGAGCTTATTCTTTATAGGTGAATTTCATTTCGAGCAGGTTATAGGCGGCCTGGTCCATATAGAACTTCAGCTTGTGACGTCCCTTGGGCACAGTGATGGACGTCTTGGTGTTGTACTGGTAGTTACCCCAGTTGCCTGTCGGGGTGACCGAGAACACACTGGTGGCAGCTTTGCCGTCGAGCTCGAAATGAGCCCTACCGCCATTACCCGACACGCTCAGGTCGACTTGGTAAGTACCGGCATCCACGACGTCGATGGTGTAGAGAAGCCACTCACCGTCGGCTGTCCAGCCGATGTTGCGTCCGCCTTCCACGTCGACATCATTAGCATTGTTGTCGCCGTGATTGGAACGATAGGGCGAGTTGCCGTTGTTACCACTCGAAGAATCGTGCCATGCCACATCAGGACCGCCATAGTCGAAGTCGATGAACTTAATGATGCAAGGTTCTCCTTTCTTCAGGATGTGAGGACCATTGAAAGGCTGAGTGTAGGAGACACTCACGGGAATATCCTTCTGTATGGTTCCGCGACGGTAGTGGATGGTAGTGGCACCTTCCTTCTCCAGCGCATACACCTTACCCGACTGCAACACTCTCACGACTGTCTCGTCGTCGCTCCACCAGCTGAAATCAGTGATGGGGACATCGTTGGCCCCTTCTGGGACCACCGTGGCCGAGATGGTGACGCTTTGTCCGGGCGTGAGGTTGAGCACCGTGTCGCTCAGCAGCACATTGGTGAGCACCACCTTGTTGATGACTGTCACTTTCACCTTGAAAGTGCTTCCATCAGCAGTGGCCTCAATATTGGTGGTACCAGCCTTGACAGCCTTTACGAGACCGTTGTCCACTGTGGCTATACTCTCGTCCTCGCTACTCCATTTCACAGCCGTTCCTTCCGGGCTTACGGTGAGCTGTCGCTCATCGCCTGCAAAGAGTGAGAGTTCGCTCTCGTCGACATAGATTTCATGGGTCACTCCTGTGCGTTCGTATTCGTCGCACGACTGCATCGCAAACCCGAGGAGCAGCATCAGGAGACCCGGAATGATGATATTGCTTTTCATATTCGTTCTGTTTTATTGGTTGTTTTCAGGTGCTTGCATCCTCAGCTCTTCCTTGACATCGTACCAGGTGGAGCCAGACTTGTACTTATAGTGCAAGAGGAAGGTGTGGTAGCTGCTGTATTCCGTGCTATCAAGGAAGTATTTGTTGGGATAGTCGGCATCGTAACCTTCATCGCCCTTGTTAACCTGCACCAGTTCGATATCGCGGTAGGGGCGCAGCGTGAGCTGTCCGTCTTCGGCAATGTCGATGTAGATACCAAACTTTTCAAGCTTCGAGAGGTCACCTCCGAAGTCCTCGTTGGCTGCCATCGTACGTACGGTGGTAGAGGATACAGGGTAGATGGCCTTGGTGCCGGGCATACGCAGCGTCACTGTACCTTCGGTGCGCAGCGTCATCATGTTGTAGACGCTTGCACCATTGGCCGAGGCCCAACGGTTCTTGATGGTCACCTTGTAAAGCAGATAGTTGCGTTTAGGGTTCACCTCATAGTCGTCGTAGCTTTCGATGCGCAGGGGAATGAAGTAGGTGCTGTCGGGCGAGAGGCCTTCGGGATAGATGGTCACAGGCACCACGCCACGGCTGTCGCCAGCCTTCACCACGCATTTCAAGGATGAAATCTCATAGTTGGCTGCGGGCAGCTGATGAGCATACTTCGAGGTTTTATACTCGTAGGTAGCCAAGTTGTACTTCGACAGCACCTCGGGATCCTCGACGAGATTCACGGTCAGGTCCTTGTCGGTGGCAGTAGAACCTCCCATGGAGATGGAGAAATAGCCCTGTTCGTTCAGACTGTCAAGACTGAACACCTTGCCATTGATATGGTCGGCATCGCTGATGAAAGCGAACACGTGCTTGTATTGCTCCTTGTTGATGACGTCGTAGTCATTGCAGGATGCCAGTGCAAGTGCCGCCAATGCTAAGAAAATATATTTTGTCTTCATTGTGGTTGCATGTTAAGCGTTCAACATTAATTACCATCCCGGGTTCTGGTCCATGTCCTTGACCTTGCGTATTTCGCTGTCTGGAATAGGCAGGAATACCATCTTGCGACTCACCACGCGCTGCGCTACGCGGGCTGTGTTGGGCACTACGCGGCGGTAATAGGTGTCCTTTGTGCCTTCGATATTCATACCCGTGATAGGCTTCGAGTCTTCTTCCTCGTAGATACCCCAGCGACGCACGTCAAAGTAGCGTTCGCCCTCGAAGAGGAACTCCGACATGCGCTCCTGCTGGATAAGCTTCTGAGTGTAGGCTTCGTCGGAGAGCTCGTCAATCGACGGGGCCGGGAGACCGGCACGGTGGCGCACCTGACCGAAGTACTTCTGCATCTCATTCACATCGCGCGAGAGCGTGTAGGTCTGCTCACCTAAGGTCACAGTGTGCGTGGTGGTGAGATGATTCAGAGCCTCCACGTACATGAGCAGGATGTCGGCGTAGCGAATCATGGGATAGGCCTTGTCCATGCGGCGCGAGTTGGTTCCCTGCCAGGCATCGCTGGGATGAACAAACTTCTTGCAGACATAGCCTGTGATGGGATAGTCGTGATCAGACTGCTGCTTGCCGTTTGGCGAGTCGTAATAGTAGGTAACCGTGAGGTCATGGTCGCCGGCCGAAGTAGCCGAGGTCATGGGCCAGTAGCACTCGCTGAAGCCTATGCTGGCATAGAAGCGCATTTCGCGGTTGTTATACATATTGAACACGCCGGAATTAAGTCTGTAGCCCGAGAATGTGCGCTGCTGACTGGTGAATCCCTCCTCGGAATAGGGACAGGTGGAAGAGGAGTTGTCGATCGTGCGTCCGTCGGCCATCCTGTAGTTGTCGATGACCTTCTGGGTGACGCACTCGTTGTTCCAGCCTCCGTTCTTGATGGGGAAGGCACACTGCTGGTCGCCGGTGAGCGAGCCGCTATAGCGTGCCCACACCCACTCTTTGTTGCTGGGAATCACCGACTCGCCGTTGAACATGTCGGCATAGGAATGATAGGGGTCGATACCGGCAGCGCCCTGCGGCCATGGCTTGTAGTAGTCGGGGTCGGTGGTCACTCCAGGTGCCAGAGCGGGAGTCTCGCTAGAGGCCTGTACGGTATGGAGCTTGTACATCGGGTTACCTCCGTCGGTCATGTCCATCACGCGCTTGCAGGCAGCGGCGGCGATGGCCCATCGGTTCTCGTCGTAATTCTGGTTCACATAGTAGGCACCGTCGGTCGAGCGCTTCCAGTTGCCGAAGTAGCGATGGGCAGCCTCACCTCCGTTGAACTCAGGACTTGCCCAGTAAGTGCGCAGACGGGCTATCATGCCATAGGCAGCACCTTTGGTAGGCCGTCCGAAGTTCATGATTGACTGGCGGGCGGGCAGATACCTGGCTGCCTCCTCGAACTCATTGCAGATGTACTCTTCCATCTCGTCGTAAGTGGAACGCGGCCGGCTGTAGTAGCTGGTGCTGCCATTGGGGTCGAGCACCTCATCGCCCACATTGATGCCCGGACCGAAGTCGAGCAACAGACGGTAGTAGGCATAGGCGCGGAAGAAGTGTACATAACCTAGGTCAAGTGCCCTTTCAGTGGCCTTCATGTCCTGGGGCTTGTTGATGTTGGCCAGAATGTCGTTGCACCGGCGGATGGCCATGTAGTTGCGGTTGTAGTAGCTCAGGAAGCCACGCATGTTGGTTGGCGTGACCAGTCCTAAGACGAAGGCCATACCATCGTAGGCCTGACTCATGTTGACCAGCGAGAAAGCCTCGTCGGTAGCATAGATACCCGGCGTGTGAGGATTGATTTGCAACAGTCCCTCATCGGGGAACATACGCGAGATGTCCCACATATAAGCCTCGAGGTTGCGCTTATTCGTGAATATGGAGTCGCTGCTGATTTCGTCGGTGAAGTAATCGTCAGCCACGTTGAGGAAGTCGCATGAGGCGGAGCCCAGGGTGATGACAAGCGCCGAGGCCAGCAGTGCTGAAAGTCTGATTATCTTTTTCATATTGTTCTGTCGTTTAGAGTCTCTGTTAAAGATGGATGTAGAGCTGGAGCGTGTAGGTGGTGGGGATAGGATAAGCACGACCATTGTACTGAGCTTGCTCCGGGTCGAAGATTTTCACCTTATCCCAGGTGTACAGGTTCTCACCAATGAACTGCACGTCGACCGACGACACACCGATGCTGCGCAGCAACTTGCACTTCCAGTTGTACTCGAGTGTGACCTCTTCAAGCCTCAGATAGCGGGCGTCGCCCTTCCAGAAATCTGACGTCTGACTGTTGTTAGCATTGTAGCCATACTCCAGGCGTGGGAAGGCCGCATTGGGATTCTCGGCCAGGCTCACGTCGATGCCGTTCTTGAGGGCCCATTCCCTGGTGAACCAGCGGTTACGCGGGTCGGCCACCTTGGAGAGCACATTGCCTGATACTCCATTGTAGAAGGGGATATAGCCTACACCGTTCATGAAGTAGTCGGTACGGCCACGACCCTTGAACATCACACCCAAGGTGAAGTCCTTATAGCGGAACTCTCCACCGAAGCCGTACATGAGCAGCGGGTAGTTCTGGTAGGCCAGAATCACCTTATCGTTGGCGTCAATCATACCGTCACCGTTGATGTCCTTATACTTGATATCACCGGGACGCACCGTGCCGAAGGTCTGCACCGGACTGGTCTCGATATCCTTCTGGTCTTTGAAGAGTCCGATAGCCTTGTAGCCACGCTGACAGGCATAAGGATAGCCAGCCACCTCCTGGTAGGGATAGGCAGGAGCATCCTCCGACCAGTTCTTCACGTCGTTGCGGGAGTAGGTGAAGTTACCACGGACGGTGAAGTCGAGGTCCTTGTTGAACTTATGCGTGTAGCTGAAGTTGCCGTCGGCACCGAAGCTCACCATCTTACCGACATTGGTATAGGGATTGGTCACCAGACCTACGTAGAGGGGTATGTCGGTGCGCACCTGGAAGATGCCGTCGCGCGTGTCGTGGAAGAAGTCGACCACGAACTGGAAGGACTCATTGAACAGGCGGCCTTCGATACCGAGATCAAACTTCTTGGCCTTTTCCCATTTCAGGTTGTTGGCTCCGATATACGATTCTTCGAGCGTCTCAACGGAAGCCGAGCCAAAAGGAGTGTTGCTTTGGCGCGACACTATGGTCTGATAGGGGAAGCGCCGGTCGGAGATGCGGTCGTTACCCACGGTACCGTAGGACGATCTTATCTTGAGGAAGTTGAGGAAGGGTAGCGTCTTCTTGACGAATTCGTAGTTGGTGGGAATCCATCCGGCGGCTATGGAGGGGAAGAAGCCGAAGCGGTGGCCCTTGCGGAAATTCTCGGAACCGGTGTAACCGAAGTTGAAGTCCACCATGTAAGTATCCTTATAACCGTAGGTAAGTCGGCTGGAGAGACCCTGATAGCGGTAGGGCACTGAGCTCATGCTCGACGTAGCGCGTGACGACCATTTCTCATCGCTCATATAGTAGTAGAGCAGTCCTGTGACGCGATGCTCACCGAAGGCTCGCTCGTAGTTAGTGGTACTCTCGAAGTGGAACTTCCGGTACTGGCTTGTTGACTTACCAAACGACACGCTCTGCTCGTTGACACGCTTCACGGTGATGAGGTCGCCGTTCTGGGCGCGCCCCACAGCCTGGTAGAGGGCAGGCGACACGAGGCGGCTCTCACCGTAGTAGCTCGTGATGTCGTAGGCTCCCTGTGCGCGTATCTTCAAGCCCTTGGTGATGAAGCCGAGGTCCTGCTCAAGTGCCAGCGTCACCTTGCCGTCGAAGTTCTGGCTCTCGCGGCGTCCCATCTTGTTGATGAGCACATAGGGCGACGTGCCCGCATTGGTGCCCACGGCCGGATACTGACCATTGGAATAGACGGTGGGCAGACGGAGCGGATTGATTTCCGACTGGGCATCCCACACATAATCGGTATTGGCCACACCAGGGTCCTTGCTCGTGGTCAGCGTACCGTCGGCACCGAAGTAAGCCGAGGTAGTGGGGGTGAGCTTCAGGTCGAGGTTCGTACGGTAGGTGTAGCGGTTGTAGCCCACATTCGAGCTGTAAGGGCTATGCTTGTCCACCTTGTAGGCAGCATTTTCAAGGTTGGCACCCAGACTGATGAAGTACTTCGCGATGTTGGCGCCGCCGCGAGCACTGACGTAGAAGTTCTGGTTCCAGGAGTTGTGCTTGATAATCTCGTCCTGCCAGTTGACATCGGGATAGAGGTCGGGGTCAAGGTGCTTCTTGATGACCTCCATGGTCACGTCGTCGTAGAGGGGTGTCTCTCCACGCATCACCAGAGCCTCGTTGGCGAGGTTGGCATAGTCGTAGGCTCCGAGGTAATGGGGCAGACGGCTCAGATGGTTCAGCGTCACCGAGGCGCGGCCCGTAATCTGAATCTTGTCGGCGGTGCCTCGCTTGGTGGTGATGAGCACTACGCCATTGGCACCTCTGACTCCATAGACGGCAGTGGCCGAGGCATCCTTGAGCACGGAGAACGACTCGATGTCGGCCGGGTCAATGTCGTTGATGTTGCCCTCAAGACCGTCGATGAGCACGAGGGCCGAGGAGTTGGCACCGAAGGTACCGATGCCACGAATCCAGAAGTCGGAAATATTCTTGCCCGGCTCGCCGCTCCTCATTGTGGAGATGATACCGGCCACACGTCCTCCCAGCAGGTTGGCCACGGAGGTAGTCGGGCGTTGCAGGTCCTTGGAGTCGATGGAGGTCACAGCCGAGAGAGTGGATATCTTGCGCTGGGTGCCGAGGGCTGTCACCACCACCTCGTCGACCTTATTCTCCGACTTGAGCACTATCTTGAGGCCGCTCTTATTGCCCATCACGACGTAGTGCTGCTTGTTGTAGCCCA
This sequence comes from uncultured Prevotella sp., assembly GCA_900318855.1. Lineage (GTDB taxonomy): Bacteria > Bacteroidota > Bacteroidia > Bacteroidales > Bacteroidaceae > Prevotella. The sequence continues at coordinate 8,141 of ONMG01000249.1, read as the reverse complement.
CATAGGAGAAATTGAGCTTGTCACCCTGTGAAGCCTTGATAGTGAACTTGCCGTCGACATCGGTGAGGGTTCCCGAGGAAGGCTTGTCGAGAATGCTTATCACGACTCCCACCAGAGGCTCACTGCCGTCGGTGACGGTACCGGAAACGGTAACGGTCGCACTGTTTTTATCTTGTGCTGAAACGTTTTGCCCAATGGCGGCCAAGGCCAGGGCAAGGAACACTATATATAAATAATGTCTCATTGGTTTTCTTGATTAGGTTAATTGATGGTCATTTTCCTCACGCGTCCGTTGCCGAGGTCACCCACATAGACCGTGCCATCCTTGGCTACGCCTATGCCACGCGGATTATTGAAGAGGGCCTCGTCCTTGCCGCCGTCTTTCCAGCCACGTGTACCGGGAATTCCGAGCACGGTCTCCACCATGCCGTCGGGCGAGATGCGGCGGATGCAGTGGTTATCGCAGTCGGCAACATACATATTGCCATCGTTGTCGCAGAATATCTGTGCTGGACAGCGGAACTGAGATTTCTCTATACGGCCGTCGCGGTGGCCTCCGGCGGTGTTGACGCTGGAGAGGCGCACCAACGTGGGGATGGAGTCGTGGAGGTTGATAGCACAGATGCTGTTGGCGAAGGCACCGCCGTTATTCCACATCGAGATGAAGAGTATGCCGGGGTGCTTGGGATTGAAGGTCAGTCCGTAGCTGTCGCCGATGGAGGTCTTGGCAATCTTGGTCACCTCGTAGGTCTTGGGGTTAATCTTCACCACATCGCCATAGTAGTAGCGCGTGTAGATGTAGCCGTCCTCGGGATTCACCACCATGCAGTGCTTATAACCATTGGCCGGTATGTCGCTGTAGTTGCTTGGCCACCTGAAGTCCCTGTGACGGGGCGACCAGAACTCAGCAGGATCCATGGTGATGAAGGAGCCTGAAGCTGTCTCGGTAGGCACACTGATGACGCCTGTTGTGGGGTCGGCACAAGGAGCGTTGCAGTTCTCGGTAGTGATGATATCCATCTCGTCGTTGGCCTCATCGATACGGCAGAAGCCATATGAACCCGACTCATCGCCCGTACCACGGGAGGAGACGAAGATGTTGCCGTCCTTATCCACACAGAGGTAGCGCGGAGCTATGATGGTTCCCGAGAGCTGGCCGCCTGTGAGCTGGCCGCCCGTAACGCCATTGCCGGCGATGGTCGACACGGTGACGGTCTTGTGATAGAGGAAGGTCTTGGGATAGGTCACCGAGTCACTGCCCACGGCTACGGAGATGACGCAGGTGTCACCCGGCAGTCGCGGAGCCTGCACGTAGAGCTCGTCGCCCGTAGAGCCAATGACCGCGGCCTGCTTAGCATTGAAATACACGCGAATGGCACTGGGATCGGTACCGAAGTTGGTGCCACGAAGAATAACTTTGGTTTGGTAGACACCAGAGTCAGGATAGAACTCGGTGAGCTTGACAGGTTGGGAGGGGTCGAACGGACGTCCCTCCGTACTGGAGTTGTCACTGCCACAACTGCCTAACTGAACCGACAGCAGCAGGACTGCAAAGGCAACGAGCAGTTGCTTGGCCCCCATCCTGGCTTTCATCGGACAGGAACGGGAATGACACATGCGGGTTCCAGGACTGCATGAATGAGTGATGTCACTCGGATAGGTTTCTTTCATGTTACTTATAGGTTGAGGTTTATTAATATTAGTTATCTTTGGCTAAGGCTCTCCGGACACAAGTTCTGAGCACCAAGGCTGTTTCGACTTACCCGCTAACTGGATGGCTGCTGGTTTATCTTGTTATTAGATATTCTTGGAAACAAAGTTAACGAAAAAAACACAACGCCACTCGCATTTTCCCCACTAATGTTGTAGCTTTAACATTTCCGGGGGGCAATGGAATACTTTATATACACTAAAGCCGTAGTATTCATCTTCGCCCCGTGTGAGCGGTACGGGTGCTGGGCATAAACATTCCCACACTTGCAATCATAATGCAAGCGTCACCCTTACCTATAATAAATATATAACGGGCAGCGAGCTCCACCTCTCCTCACTCCCCGCTAATCGTATCCGTGATTCTGCTGTAGCTTCGGGTTGAGTTCAATGGCTGTGGCAGGGATAGGAAACACTATGGTATGACGGTCGGTCTCGTCCTTGAGCTGGGGTCGGAAGTCATACTGACGATGGAAGAGGTCGAATCGAATGAGATCGTTACGGCGCCAGCCTTCCCACATGAGTTCCAGCAGGCGCTCCTTCAGGATATTACTGAGCGTAGCCTTGGGTCGGGGCTGCATACCGGCGCGGCTCCTAACCTCATTGAGCTCGGCAGTACCATCCTGTCCATCACGCACCTTGGCCTCGGCCTTCATCAGCAGCACATCGGCATAGCGGAAGAGCACGATGTCGTTGTCCTGGAGCTTACCGTCGGCATAAGCCTTGCGGTCGACTTCGTACTTGGCCATTCTGGCACCCGCAAGCTTCTCATAGGGACTACTCGAGAGATCGGGACGTATTTCGAGGGGATAATACACAAGGGGATGTCTACCGTCGATTTCCACCGTGCTTCCGTCTACTTTGATGGTATCCGAGAAGAAGGTGTAGGCATAGCGCGTGTCGAGACTGTCGGTGCCATAGCCGAAGGTCTGAATGGTGGAGAGCGTGGCCGACGTGCCGTTCTCGGAGTCGAGGCCCAAAGCCGATCCATGAGCATAGTGACGACTGCGGAAGAGGTAGCCGAAGGTGTTGGAATAAAGCACCTTGTCCATGGATATGACGAAGATGTTCTCCTTGGAGGTCTCGTTGTTGATGGCAAAGTTGTCGGCAACCCTGGCTTCGAGCTGGTAACCCATAGCTTGAAGCGTGTCGCAATAGTGCAGGCAGCCTTCCCAGGCTTTCAGCCTCCGCCCATCGACCGTAAAGAAGAGGTCGGCTCCCTGTGGCCGGGTGCTGTCGGTCCAGTTGTCATCGGCATAGATTTCGGCATTGAGCATGAGCTTAGCCAGAAGGAAGCAGGCCACGCCCTGGGTGACCCGACCGTAGACATTGCCTTTCTGATTACTGCGCCCCTGCGGCAGATAGGGCACCGCGTCCTGCAGCTCGCCGATGACGAAGCGGTAGACCTGACTCCGCTCACTCTGCACGGGGGCCTTCGGATCCTTACTGTATTCGGTGACGAGCGGCACTCGCCCGAACATGTCCATGAGCTCAAAGTAGAAGAGTGCCCTCACGGCTCTAACCTCAGAGCAGTACTGCCGGAATTGTCCGTCGGTGAGCACGCCACGGTGCAGCTGAATGAAGTAGAGCGAACGGTTGGCCAGCTGCACGACTTTGTATAAGTAGCACCAGGTGTTATAGAGAGCGTCGTCGGAGCTTTCCCAAGTGTGGTAGTAGAGTCGCTGCCAGAAGCCACCGTCGTACCAGTCGGCACCTCTGACGGGCAGTATCTGCTCATCAGTGGTCATGGAGTTCCAGTCGTAGACGCCCCGGAAGGTGCCCTGCAGCCCCTGGCTGTCGCTGTTACCCCCGATGTAGTTGTAGAGTGTGCCCACGAGGTCGCGGCTGATGTCCTGAGCCGTGGAATAGGCATCGTCCTCGCCGAGTTGACCCTTTGGCGATTCCGAGAGACAGGAGGCGAGCAGCAGCGCCAGTGTGAAGGGAAGCAGGTGTATAATGGAGAGCCTCCCATGAAGGCATTGGAGGTGGTGTCGGTGAGCAACTTTCCTATATTGTTCTGAGCATGCAAGGAAAGAGGGACGGAAAGAAGCAGGAAGAGCAATGTGGCGGTTAGCCTCATAAGCGGATAGGGGTTAAGACAGGTTGATGTTAGGATTATCTGCAAATGTAGTTGATTTCTTTTGGATAAGCCTGTCAAGTATTCCGAAAACCTTACCCGTCCTGCCTTGTCCACCGAACTTTTCCTGCTGCCTCTCCCGGCACCGGGCTAAGGGGGGAGCGCCGCCCTGCCTCTACTTCACTGCCACACCCACTCTGGAGTCGGCACATCCGTAGTAGAGCAGCCAGTGTCCACGGTGCAGCACGAGTCCTTCGATGAATACGGTGCCCGAAGGATACTGTCCACTCTTCTCGAAGGCCATAGTGGGACTGAAGAAGGGTTTGTCGAGGCGGTGGATGAGGCGGGTGGGGTCATTGAGCGAGAAGAGCGCCTGACCGGCACAGTAAGCATTGGCGGCATAGTCGGTGTCACCACGCTGACCGGAGCGGTTCTTGCCGTTGTAGAGTAGCAGGATGCCCTTCTTGGTGACAATGGCAGGTGGTCCGCACTCTGTGAGCATACTGTCGAAATAGCCGTCGCGCGGCTGCATCACCTTCAGCAGATTGCCGTCGGCGCCAAGCAGTGGTGTCCAGTTGACGAGGTCGTCCGACCAGGCCAAGTTGACGAATTGCTCGCCCCAGTACATCCAGTAGTGCCCTTTGAGCTTTGTGATGACCAAGCGTCCTCCTTTCACCTTGGTGAAGATGGAGGCCGACTTGCAGAAGCGGTCCTTGAACCGGCCATTGTAGGCTTTCGCAAAGGCGGGACCGTGCTTGGTCCAGTGGTGCAGGTCGGTCGAGGTGGCCACGGCCAGCCTTGCCACCTTGCGGTTCCATTGGGTGTACATCATCACATAGCGTCCGTCCTCGGTCACGGCCACTCTTGGGTCCTCACAGCCACCCGGCACCTCGTTGGCAGCCTGACTGTCGGAGGCGTTGGGATAGAGCACCGGCGCTGACTCACGCTCGAAGTGGATGCCGTCGGCCGAGGTAGCATAACCGATGCGCGAGGTGCGCTTGCCGATGCCCATGCCGCTGCGGTCCTCGGCCCGATAGAGCATCACCACCTGCCCGTCCTTCTCGACGGCGGCAGGATTGAAGGTGTCGCCATTTTCCCACTTCACCCGTGCATTGTGCATGGGACAGTAGAAGGCCGTCGAGGTGTCGGGGCTGATGACGGGCACGCTGAGGGGCCGCTTGAAACCTGTGAGCGCCCAACGGGTTCTGGAGTTCACCTTCCTGGGGCTCGTAGCCCCGACGGTGGTCCCTGTGAGCAGCAGGCCGAGCAACAGGGAGCAGGAAACGATGGAATGTAGTGTTGTCATAGTGTCGGAAGTGTTAGTTTTTACTGTTGAAGGGGCGCACCGTCACCTGCGGCTGTCCGGTGCAGAGACGAGCGTCGAAGTCGATAGTCACGGTTTTGGTCGCGCCAGGCAGCAGCGAGAAGAAGTTGTCCGAAGCAAAGGCCGGACGAATGACCATGCCTTGAGCGTCCCTCACCTGTATCTGGTTGAAGAAGGCGATGTGGCTGCCCGGATTCCTCACGGTGAGGGTGAGCACCCAGCGTCCCTGGCTCAATTGCTTCTTCAGTGTGGTGCGCAAGGTCACGGGAGTCAGCTTGCCGATGTTCTCGAAGCCGGCCGTGCAGGGACCCGTGAGGGTGTTCTTACCCTGATAAGGATTGTTGGAGCGCCAGTAGAAGTTCTCAGACAGCGTCTTCCCCGAAGCATCCGTCAGCCGCAGGGCAATGAAGTGAATGGGTGAAAGCGTTGAGGGGAAGCTCAGACGCATCACGTCGTTGCTCACGCCGTCGGCACTCACGTCGGTTTTCACCTGCTGCTCGGCTGTCAGACGACTGTCAAAGTCATAGATGCGGGCAGTGACAGTGAGATGATTGAAAGCCTGGGGCAAATCATTGACCACCGATACGGTGTTGTGAAGATAGTCGAACTGCACGTGCAGGGGCTCCAGCGCATGCATGGTGTGATAGAGTGAGGCTGTGGGCTGCAGCATGTAGTCCCACATGCGGGCGCACACCTCGGGGTTCGGACAGTTGTGGTACCAGAAGAGCAGTCCGGAACAGAAACGCTCGCCGTAGCCGAGCTTATTGTGGTTCCAGGTCTCCCAGATGCTCTTGCTGTTGACGGCTCCCACGAGCTGCCCCTTGCGGGCATAATCGTCGATGCTGTGCGAGGGCCCGTAGAGTGCCACCATCCTATCGTAGACTCCCGTCATGCCATGGAATCCTCCGCCGTCAAGATAGTCCCAGGTTGACTTGTTGATGGGCCAAAGGTCTTTCTCCGGCATCATCAGTCTGAGGCTCTCCACCAAGGGCAGCGTAGGTGCCCCGTATTCAGGGTTGAAACCGTCGATGCGGCTGCCCCGGTCGCTGGCCGTGTTCTCGTAGTGGCGCATGGGGTTCACCTGCTTATAGGGACTGCCGTCGTGGATGCCGTCGGTCTCCGACTGCACCTGGAAGGGGCGTGTGCCGTCGAGCCGCTTGATGAGGTCGCCGGTGCCCGAGAGTTCGGTGCCCTCATTCGAGGCCACATAGAAAGCCAGTGAGGGATGGTTGCGCAGCCGCTTCACCACCGAGGCCACATTGCTCAGATAGCAGTCCTCGTCCTGCGGATGACGGGTGTCGCCGGTCATCCAGAACTCCTGCCACACCAGTATTCCGTATTCGTCGCAGAGGTCGTAGAAGAGATCGCTCTCGGCAATGCCTCCGCCCCAGAGACGCAGCAGGTTGATGCCCGACTGTGCCGTGTAGCGCAGCTCAGCCCGCATGCGGCCATAGTCGGTGCGCTGCATAGCCTCGGGAATCCAGTTGGAGCCTCGCACAAAGAGGGGATGACCGTTGACTACAAAGAGCTTGGAGCTGTCGGGGGTTGACCTCACGGCTCTGATTTCCCTCACGCCGAAGCGCACGGTCATGGAGTCGCTCACCACCCCTCGGCTCTCTACCTTCAGCTTCAGCCGGTAGAGATATTGCTCTCCTTTGTTCTTGGGCCACCACAGCCGCGGGTGGCGCATGATGAGCTGAGCGTAGTCGTTGGGGGCGAAGGTCACTGTGGCATGTCCGCTGCGCGGCAGGGCGAGCTGCTTGCTGAAGCTGATGCCGGTGCCTTCAATCTCGCCCCTGACGGTGCAGCTGACGGGGCGGTTGGAGGTCGAGGGATTCATCACGTCGACACTCACCGTGGTCCGCGCTTCCTGGTAGTCGGGATGACTGAGCGCTGTACGCACGAAGGCATTACGCAGTGTCACCGGTCCCGTGGCATAGAGGTCGATGCCCCGCCAGATGCCCGTATTGCGGTCGCGTATACCGTCCTTATAGGTGAAGTCCCATCCCACGGTCATCAGCTGCGTGATGCTCAATCCGATGTCGCCGTCGCCGCCGTTGTGGAATTCTCCTTTGGCTCCGCCCCATGTCTTCTCGTGGTAGCTGCCGGCATTGTCGGGCGGAAGCACGAGCACGGCAAGGGTGTTGACAGCATCGCGGAGCACAAAGGGTGTAATGTCGACATCGTGGGTAGCGAACATTCCCTTGGTCGACACCACCATCTTGCCGTTAAGCCAGAACTCAGCCCTATAGTTCACTCCGTTGATGCGCATCCAGACGTTCTTGCCCGAGTAGGAGGCTGGAAGCTGGAACTGGGTGCGGAACCAGTAGGTATAGTAATCGCGCCCCACGTCGGAGATATCGGGAATCCTCCTGTCGCCCACTCTGTTGTTTGTGCCATAGTAGGGGTCGGGCAGGAGCTTGTTCTCCACGAGTGAGGTGAGCACGGTACCGGGTACGACGGCCTCCTTCCACCGGGAGGCGTCAAAGGCTGCCGTCGACAGCTTTTCGGGAGGCATAGTCACGTCGGAGGCCCGCATCATCTTCCAGGCGTAGTCACCGGAATGGACAAATCGGGAAGTGAGCGGTATCGTCTGCGCCCTTAGCGGAGTGAAGGCTGACAGCAAACAGGCTATAACCAGAGGAAGTAATCTTTTCATATCTTTGGTTTTTATGTCTTCGGTTGGTGTGAGGCTTTGTGCCGGCATATCAAGTGCAAAGATAGTAATTATTTGGGCTCAGTGGTGGCCATGGTGCGGAAAATATAGAAGTTTTTTAGACCTATAGGACTGGTAACCTGCAATTTATCACTTCAGAGACCCTTGTTTTGTATAAGCTCATCATCCGTCATTCCGACCTTGAAGCACTATGTTCTGAGGCTTTTCACCCCACCTCTCCACCTTCTTCCGGTGCCGGCTGCGCTATTCTACGGCATATGGTGTAGCTATCTCCGGCATATGGCGTAGCTATCTCCGGCATATGGCGTAAATAGTTCCGGCATATGCCGTAGAATCGCTTGTCCAAGGGTGGC
>ONMG01000251.1 GCA_900318855.1 uncultured Prevotella sp. | reverse complement strand
GAACTGGTCTATAATGTTCGACAAGCTAAAGATGAAGGAATACTTATCGGAGTCACATAAGGGTCCATTGTCAGTGATTCTGGCCACGACATCCCTGCCTCCTATCCTTGAAATACATGGTTGCAAGTCGGGATACTCTATATAAAAAGGAGTAAACCAGTTGACTGTATGATTGAAGAAGGGATATCTCTTCATGGTTGAGAAACTGCCATAATAGAGGTCAGCCCCTTTCTTCTGCATGTCCATCATGCGCTGCATGCTCTTCTCTATCTGCTCGATACGCTTATCGGCAGCATCGGGATTCAAGATGTCCTCCATCTCGTCATCTTCTTTCTCCTCCAGTCCGAATCGTGTCATCCTCAGGTTGCTGTTTCTCAATAGCCCAGGCAGGATTTCGCGTTCCATACGCTCCTGATCCTCTCTTGCATTCATACAGAGCACCAGCTGCTCCTGAAGCTCCACCATCTCGGCCTCAGTACGCTCATCCGCCATCACCTTTGAGAATTCGTCAGCAAGCAGCTTCGGCATACGATGCTGCTCTGCAGGAAGAGCGAACGCCCAACCCACGAGAGCTCGCTGACGTATACGCTCCTCGGTGGCTCCTCTGGAGACGCGCATCAGGGTGAGCAACTTGTTGCCATCATAGTATTGCGATGCTGCCAGCATGACTGCCGTGATGAGAATCTGGGCATCATTGACATCAACTGTCGGAGAGAGCAGAAGTGAGGTGTAGAAGAGAGCATCATCCTCATTCCACATCTTCGAGACCAGGATGGCCGAGAACAGACGCTCGATGTAGTCGGCATGAGCACTGTAGAGGGCATGCGATTTCTTGCTTGCCACTTCCTCGGGCTCAAGCGAGAGCATAGCCTGGTTCTGCACAAAGCGCTCAAGATTCTCACGCACAATGTCGTGAGCCATATTGATGCCCGCACAGCGCACCCGGGCAGCCCCCCAGGCATGGTGCACATCCTGCGTATTCCATTCCAATACGATATCGTGGACAAGGGCCATCAGACGGTCGCAGAGTTGCAGGTAGACCTCAGTGCGTTGCTCATCGCGGTAGCCCCGAAGCATGTATTTCCTCATGAGCTGATAGTCCTCTCTGATATGCACATATTCAGGACGAGCTAATAGTGTCGGATGCTGACTGGCCACTTCTGCAAGTTGGTGAAGAGCCTGACCCAGATTATCGTATTTGAAAAGACTCTCCCATGCACGATTAAGGGATTCGTTATTAGACTGCATCATTGAGAATACTAAGAAGGTTAATATTGGCCCCGGGCCATGCCTACATCACTCACTCCAGGCTGGGCCACATGATTATAATGGAGCTTGGGCAGACGAGCCGCCATTGACTTGTCGAGATAACAGTAGTTCTCCAGAATCCTGCGGTAGTGAGCCAAGCCACGTTCGTTCAGCGAGTCGCAGGCCTGATTGTAGGCCTTAGTGAACAGTGCCAGTTGGCGCCTACGGTAAGCATCGGCTGTAAGGTCGGAGCGGAAGGCTATCACACCTGCATGGACTCCCATCTTGCGGCTGTCGGCAATCACGTGATTACCATGGGCAAGAGCCACCGTAGCCTGCGGCTCTGTAAGCCATAGGGCATCCATCTCGTTGTTAAGCAGCATGCGTAGTCTCACCCGCACATCATTGATTTGTACGCGATAAACATTGGCTGTGGTCTTCACCCCCTTTAGGGCCACGTCGGAAAGATAGTCGGTAACGGAATAGCGAGTCATGGCAATCATCTTGTCGCCCAACTGACTGACTCGCTTCAAGCGCGCCTTCTTATTGGTGACAAGAAGCCAGTAGGCATTGGTAGAAGTAAGATAGTCCAACCTGATTCCCTTACGTCGCAACCGCTCCGTGCGGAACAAGTCGCTCACACTCCCCTCAACGCTGCCTCCTACCAAGGCCGTGTCGCAATCCATCTGCGCATTGAAGCGCTTCAGCCTCACGTTCACGCCTAAGGTATCGAAAAGATTCGTTTCCTGAGCCACAAAGAGCGGCATACAGTCGAGCGTGGGCAGAACCGCCACTTTAAGAGCAAGCGAGTCGGCACGCTTCACACGTGCTGCCTCCTGACGAGACAGACGTCTCCGCTCCTCAGTGGAAGAGCCACAGGATGCGAGCAAGAATACCAAGACAAAGTAAATCAAAAACTTCCTCATATACCTTGCAAAAGTAGCAATTTATTTTGTAACCATGAAAAGAATTCGTATCTTTGTGGGCATACGAATCAAACTTATCAGCAAGCGTCAGAATGGCTAAAGACAAGATTGTTTACGTGTGCAGCAACTGTGGGCAGGAATCATCGAGATGGATTGGCAAGTGCCCCAACTGCGGACAATGGAACACCTTCAAGGAACTGCACATTGCAGCGGACACCGGCACCAATGCAGCCCACAATGCCGCTATGACTCTCCGCCACGGTGGGGCCGCCTCCATGTTTGGAGGCAACAGCTCCCCGCATAACCACCCTGTCAACTTAAAGAGTATCTCGGCAAAGGATGAGCCTCGAATCGACATGCACGACACAGAACTCAACAGGGTGCTCGGAGGTGGGCTCGTGCCCGGAAGTATAACGCTACTCGGAGGCGAACCGGGAATAGGCAAGAGCACACTCACCCTGCAGACGATTCTGCACATGCCCGAGAAACAAGTGCTCTACGTGAGTGGAGAGGAAAGCGCTCACCAGATAAAGCTCAGAGCCGACCGACTGTCGAAGGGATTGGTCGACGACAGTGCAGCAGAGACCGACGGGCTGAGCAACATATCGGTTTTGTGTGAGACCTCCTTGGAGAAAATCTTCAGTGCCATACAGGAACTGAAGCCCGATATCGTGGTTATCGACTCCATTCAGACCATTGCTACGGATGCCGTAGAAAGCTCCCCGGGCAGCATCGCCCAAGTCAGGGAATGCGCATCATCACTACTCCGATTCGCAAAAACCAGCGGAGTTCCCGTATTGCTGATAGGACATATAAACAAAGAAGGCACACTGGCCGGACCGAAGATATTGGAGCACATCGTCGACACGGTGATACAATTCGAGGGCGACCAGCATTACATGTACCGCATACTGCGATCCATGAAGAACCGCTTCGGGTCGACCTCCGAACTGGGCATCTACGAGATGATGCAAGGAGGCCTTCGCCAGGTGAGCAACCCCTCAGAGCTACTGCTCACCGATGAACACGCAGGACTGTCGGGGGTTGCCATATCAAGCGCCATAGAGGGAGTGCGCCCCTTCCTCGTCGAGACTCAGGCGCTCGTGGCCAGTGCCGCCTATGGCACGCCACAACGTTCAGCAACGGGCTTCGATCAGCGACGGCTCAACATGCTGCTGGCCGTACTGGAACGCCGAGTGGGCTTCAAGCTTCTGCAGAAAGACGTATTCCTGAATATTGCCGGGGGGCTGCGCGTCACCGACATGGCCATGGACCTAAGCGTGATTGCTGCCGTGCTCTCCAGCAATGTCGACACGCCAATAGAACCAGGGTGGTGTATGTGCGGCGAGGTGGGCCTAAGCGGCGAGGTGCGACCTGTGGACCGCATCGCGCAACGCGTGGCCGAAGCTGCCAAGCTTGGATTCAGCGATATCATACTACCCGCCTACAACCTCAAAGGATTCAATCCCCATAAATATCCAATCAATGTTCATCCCGTCAGAAAGGTTGAGGAGGCACTCCGGGCTCTCTTCGGATGAACAATACAATAGCTTAAGATGAAAGATTCAATTATCATTGTCAGCGGAGGCATGGACTCCATCACCCTACTGTATGAATACAAGGACCGCATCGCCCTTGGCATATCATTCGACTACGGCAGCAAGCACAATGCTCGGGAGCTCCCATTTGCCGAGCTTCACTGCCAGCGGCTTGGCATCCCGCACATCACGATTCCCCTCGCTTTCACGCCGCAATACTTCAAGTCATCGCTCCTCACTGGTGGAGCCGCTATTCCCGAGGCCGACTATGCCGAAGAGAATTTGAAGTCGACCGTCGTGCCATTCCGCAACGGCATCATGCTGGCAATAGCAGGCGGAATCGCTGAAAGCCATGGGCTGAAGCATGTGATGATGGCCAATCACAGTGGCGACCACGCTATCTACCCTGACTGCAGGCCAGAATTTGTTGAGCGGATGTCGGAGGCCCTCAGCGCCGGCACCTTCGCAAAGGTCACGCTACTGGCTCCCTACACCAACATCAGCAAAGCCGAAATAGCACGCCATGGGAAGCGCCTGGGCATCAACTATGCCGAAACCTGGAGCTGTTATAACGGAGGGGAAGTGCACTGCGGCCGGTGTGCCACCTGCAGGGAACGACGCGAAGCCCTGCGTGAAGCAGGAATCATTGACACCACAGAGTATGAAGATTGAGAATTCACTCAAAATAATCGGTCTTCTACCGACTTATTTCCTTCCTTTTTAGTAACTTTGCAGTGTCACTCATTGGACTATTCATCAATTAATTAATCCATATTAATATGACTATCGAACAATTCAACTTTGCCGGACACAAGGCAATTGTACGCGTTGATTTCAACGTACCTTTGGATGAGAACGGACAAGTCACCGACGACACCCGTATTCGTGGCGCTCTCCCCACATTGAAGAAAGTGCTTGCCGACGGTGGCGCACTGATTATGATGAGCCACATGGGCAAGCCCAAAGGCAAGGTGAAGCCGGAGCTCTCGCTCTCACAAATCGTAGGCAATGTGAGCAAGGCTCTTGGGGTCGACGTAAAGTTTGCCAAAGACGCCGGAAATGCTGACGCTGAGGCTGCCGCTCTGAAGCCGGGAGAGGCTCTTCTGCTGGAGAACCTTCGCTTCTATCCTGAAGAGGAAGGCAAGCCTGTCGGTGTGGAGAAGGGTACTCCGGAATACGATGCAGCTAAGGCTGAGATGAAGGAGCGTCAAAAGAAATTCGCCCAGAAGCTGGCCTCCTATGCAGATGTCTATGTCAATGATGCTTTTGGCACCGCTCACCGCAAGCACGCTTCTACAGCCGTGATTGCCGACTACTTCGACGCCGGCCACAAGATGCTCGGCTTCCTCATGGAGAAAGAGGTGACCGCCATCAACAACGTGATGAAGAATGCTCAGCATCCCTTTACGGCCATCATCGGCGGCTCGAAGGTGAGCTCCAAGCTGGGTGTCATCAAGAACCTGCTTGACAAAGTTGATAACCTCATCATCGGTGGCGGCATGGGCTACACCTTTATCAAAGCCAAGGGTGGCCACATTGGCAAGTCGCTCCACGAGGACGACCTCATCCCCGAAGCTCTCAACGTGATTAAGGCAGCCAAGGAGAAAGGCGTCAACCTGAGCCTCTCTGTAGCTACAGTATGCGGCCAGGAGTTCAACAACGACACTCCCCGCAAGGTATTCCCCATCGATCAGATTCCTGACGACTGGGAGGGCATGGACGCTTCCGAGCAGAGCCTGGAGAACTGGAAGAAGATTATCATGGCATCAAAGACCATCCTCTGGAACGGTCCTGTCGGCGTGTTTGAGCTTCCCAACTTCGCTCACGGAACAGGCGAGATTGCCAAGGCTGTGGCTGAGGCCACGCAGAAGAACGGTGCTTACTCGCTGGTAGGTGGCGGCGACTCTGTGGCTGCCATCAACAAGTTCGGATTGGCCGACAAGGTGAGCTACGTGTCCACTGGCGGTGGCGCCATGCTGGAAGCCATCGAAGGAAAAGTACTCCCCGGAGTAGCAGCCATCGAAGGAAAATAAGCTGAAGTCTTCGGGCTTCGCCTGATAATATGCAGACCGGAATTTCCGCAATACCTCCGTGGCATTAGCAGAAGTTCCGGTCTTTCTTTATTTATACATCTATACCTCATCGTGTGCATAGCTACTTCAAAAGCACAGACAGCCAACTCTAAGTTTGCAGAAGATAAAGTCCAGCGGTCAGCCGGCCTTCAGCAGAATATTCAATCAACCGACCAAGTGAGCACATACTCGGGACAGACCCTATAGCCCACCCGAATCACCGTTCCTGGCTTCCGCAGATGCTCCACTTCCAAGATGCCCTCCTCAAGCGGCTGGAACGGACGGAGCCTCATCTCGAAATACAGAAGCTTATCGGCAGAAAAATATTTAAAGGCAGTCTCCTTAGCACTCCAATTCAAGAGCATCTTCACCAAAGAGTCACTCTGCTCATCGGGACGGATGAAACGGCTGGCAATGCGCTGCACTCTGCTGCTCATATATTCAATGTCAATCCCCACTTCGTGCTTTTTCGACAGGATGACCGCCACAAAGCCCCGCGTATCGGTAATGCTGACGTGCCATCCATCAAGCAAGGGCTTTCCGTCGCTGTTATGAGAAATGATGAAGTCATTGCGCCCCGTCATAGCATACAGCAGACAATAGGCACAGAGCTTCTCGCTCATCCGCTCTCTGCTGTGGATCTTCTCAACGATAGGGCGCAGATGGGGCCATTCAGCAAGCAAGTTGTCAGGATTCTCCTCTATCTTCCAGCAACCGAGCACAGTGGAGGCATCAACAGAATGGATGCTGATAAGACTCATAGCGTTTACTGAAGAAGCTTTTTATCGTGGACGATAACCTTCACCCTGCTGATGCGGCGCTCTTCGATGCCCATTACCTCGAAGGTGTAATTCTTATAATCGATTCGCTCATGCAGACTGAGGAAGTCGCCCTTGATTTCAAGGAGCAAACCGGCCAAAGAGTCGGCATCACCCACGACATCATCGAATTCATCGGAATCTACATTAAGTATCTTGCAGAAATCGCTCAACAGCGTCTTGCCCTCAAAGAGGTAAGTGTTATAGTTGAGCTTGGTGTAGGTATTCTCCTCCTCGTCGTACTCATCATTAATTTCGCCAACAATCTCTTCAAGGATGTCTTCCAGCGTGACAAGTCCGCTCGTGCCACCAAATTCATCAACCACAATGGCAATATGCACCTTGTTTTCCTGGAACTCCCTCAAGAGGTCGTCAATCTTCTTAGTCTCCGGGACGAAATAGGGCGGACGGATGAGACTCTACCAGCGGAAGTTCTCCGGCTTGTCGAGATAGGGCAGCAAGTCCTTGATATAGAGTATCCCCCGAATATTATCCTCATTATCTTGAAACACGGGGATGCGGCTGTAATTGTTCTCCACTATGGAGTCCAGCACCTGCTTGAAATTGGATTGGATATCAATGTCAACGATGTCCTGTCTCGATGTCATCACTTCTTTGGCTGTTTCGTCGCCAAAGCGAATGATGCCGCGCAACATGCTCTGCTCGTCCTTGATGTCATCCTTATCGGTGAGCTCGAGAGCTTGCTCCAGGTCATCAACACTGAGCTGCCGTTTCTCTTTCTTCACCACCTTCTCTGCCACTACTCCACTCTTGATGAGCACCCATTCAAGCGGCCAGAAAAGCTTGCGGAGGAAGAGCACACCAGGGGTGACTCTGCGGCAAAAGGCCAGCGGATTCTGCCGGCTGTAGACCTTTGGCATAATCTCACCGAAGAGCAGAAGGACGAAAGTGAGCAGCACCGTGATGCAGAGGAACTGCACCCATGGTTGCCGAAACTCTATCAGCTGACCAAAGATATAGTTGCACAGCATGATAATCGTGACGTTGACCAGGTTGTTCGTAATGAGAATGGTGGCCAACGTGCGCTCGGAGTCACTGCGCAACATCTGTATGCTGGCATCGCAGGAGCGCTTGTCGGGATCGAGCTTGTCGAGATCTTGGGGCGAGAGACTGAAAAAGGCAATCTCGGAACCACTCGCAAAAGCCGACATTACCAACAGTGTCAATGTGAGCACCACTGCGACCCATACACCGAAGGTAGCAGGATGCACAGTAACCAAATGAGAGATATCTATGGACAGAGGAATCAAAGTGGAATCTATCTTATACTTCAGCGATTAACGGCGTCATTCAGAAAGGCAGGTCATTGCCAGATGCCGACGGAGCTGTGGGAGCCTGACCCGCAACGGGACTCTGTGGCGCATCGGCAGGCTTGGCCTTGACGGAGAGCATCTCCATGTTTTCTACCAAGATCTCAGTAACGTAGCGGCGCACGCCCCGCTGGTCATCGTAGCTCCGATAGCGGATGCGCCCCTCCACATAGAGTCGGTCGCCCACATGCACATACTGCTCCACAATTTTGGCCAGCTTGCGATAGAACACCAGATTATGCCAGTCGGTATGGTCGGGCACCTTCGTTCCGTTCTGCAACGTATATCCCCGCTCCGTTGTGGCAAGCCTCACCGAGGCCACAGCCTGGTCAGGTTCATAGTAGCGCACCTCGGGCTCCTTACCGACATTCCCTATCAACATTACCTTGTTCATACCACCCAATCTTTAGCCTGCAATCACTTCCACATGCCAAGATACTTGAAATGGAAATTCTTCCCCTTGGCACTTGGGAACTGACTCCGGTTGTCCACTCTTTCCTTCAGATGCTCCACAATGCGATTATAGCAATCCTGTCCGGAAGCAGCTTTGCAGCGCGCCACGAAATGCGTATCGCGATATTCGTGTTTACCAGTACCGGGTATCATCACCACCCGCTTGAAGTCAAGCGCGCCTTCATACCAGCCGTCACGCCTCTCAGTGAGACGCGTCATGACGTTTGCCGTCAGGTCACGCCTGCCTGCAGCAGGTTCGGGAGCCGGATGCAAGGCTTTCTTGTCCTTGAAATCGGCCATTGAGCTTGCCGTTGTCTTGATGATAATAAAGTACACGCGGGGACGTATCTTGTAACGCTTAGGATAGAAAACATTACTGGATGCATAGTCGCGGATATCGGCCTCAAGCTCCGGAGTCATTTCTATCTCAGGTATGGATTTCAGAAAGTCGATTGCTTCTTCTACATTATATACTAATGTCTCTTTATCAAAATATCTCAAATATAAGTTCATAGGTTGAAGCTATGTTTCTCTAATAAAAAAAGAGCGGCAAACGGGACTCGGACCCGCGACCTCGACCTTGGCAAGGTCGCGCTCTACCAACTGAGCTATTGCCGCATT
>ONMG01000261.1 GCA_900318855.1 uncultured Prevotella sp. | reverse complement strand
TAAAGGCGACGAGATAGAAAGCGTGTCGGTGCCCAACCCCGTATTGGCACTGCAAGGCAAGATGGCCGGAGTCGTGGTGTCGAGCAATAACGGCGACCCCTCAGGCTCTTTCAAGGTGAGAATCCGAGGCAACAACTCCATCAACGGAAGCAACGACCCGCTCTATATCATCGACGGTATGCCGGCAATGGTGGGAGCATTGAACACGGCCGACATCGAATCGGTGGAAGTGCTGAAGGATGCCTCGGCAACAGCCATCTACGGTTCGCGAGGAGCCAATGGCGTGGTGCTCATCACTACACGGGCCGGGAAAGCCGGCAAGACACGCATCGTCTACGACGGTAGCATCAGCTCGACATCTATCATCAAGAAGCTGGACCTGCTCAACTCAGAGGAATACTGTAAGCTCATCAACATTCAGCAAACCAACGACACAGGAAAGCCCTATTTCACGGACAGCCAGATAGCCGAGCTCTCCAAACATTCCACTGACTGGCAGGACATTGCCTATAGAAATGCCATGGCCATGAACCACAATCTGACGGTGAGTGGAGGCTCGGAGCGGACGAAGATACTGGTCAGTGGTTCGTTCAACGACCGCGACGGCATCGTATCGCCGGGCAACTTCAAACGCTACATTCTTCGTGGCAATATCACGCAGGAAATCTGCAAGGGCCTCAGCCTAAACCTCATCACAGGCTATGCACGGCGCGAACACACAGGTAGCGGATCCAGTCAGAATAACCGTGGAGGTAGCTATTTCGGCGCGGCCGTATCTACCCCTCCTACCGTCACAGCCTACAATGAAGACGGAACTTGGAGGAATATGAAGATAACCTATCCTTTCTCGTCCAACGCCCTGATAAATCTCGTCAACTACCGCTCAACCCACAAGAGCGAGTCAGCCAACGACGTCATCACCGTGAACGCCGCCGTGAACTGGACTCCCATCAAGGACCTCACACTGCGCTCCACCTTAGGTATTGACACGAGGAATGTGCGCCACAACAACTACGTATTCTCTGATGCCCTTGAGGAAACAAACAGCGCCTCCGTGAGCTCAGAATTCACCAACAACCTCACCAACGAGAACACGGCCACCTGGACGCACGACTTCGGCAATCACCACGTCGGGGTAATGGGCGGCCTCACCTACCAGCGTTCCGTTTACCGAAACATGGGTGCCAGCGGCAACGACTTTATCAGCGACATACCTGAAAGCTATGCTTTAGGCAGTGCCTCCACGTTCGGTATTCCCTATTCCGGGTACAGCAAGTGGACCATGCTCTCCTACCTGGGTCGTGCCAACTACAGCTACAAAGGCCGCTACATGGTCACGGCTTCGATGCGTGCCGACGGTTCCTCACGTTACAGCAAAGGCAACCAATGGGGCTACTTCCCCTCCTTCGCTCTGGCATGGCGCATCTCTGACGAGAGCTTCATGAAGGCCCTGACCTTTGTCAACGACCTTAAACTGCGCTTAGGCTATGGCTCCACTGGATCGACAGCCATCGGTGCCTACGCCACCCTTAACATGCTCGCTCAAGGAAAGACGGCCATCGGCGAGAGCGGTACACAAACCTACTATGCTGCCAGTACCACTCTGCCTTCCAACCTAAAGTGGGAGACCACCGACCAGTTCAACATAGGCTTGGATGGCACGCTGCTCAACTCGCGTCTGCGCTTCACCATTGACTGGTATCACAAGATGACCCGCAACCTTCTAAACCCTGTCACCATACCCGCTTCAACCGGATACTACAACACCTTCCGCAATATTGGAAAGATGCAGAACAACGGTCTTGAGCTGTCGGTCAGCGGTGACATCTTCAGCACCGAAGACTTCCGATGGACAGCATCTGGAAACATCTCCTTCAATAAGAACAAGGTAGTGAAACTCTATGAAGGACAGTCGATATATACCGGAGATGTCGGCGGCACAGCCTATCTGAACGGCAACACCTGTATCATCACCGAGGGGAAGCCCCTCGGCACCTTCTACACGCTGAAGGAAGACGGATACGACGAGAAGGGACGCATCAAATATGTGGACAAGACCAAAGACGGCATCATCAACGACGACGATAAGTTCTTCACCGGTGATGCCAACCCAGACTTCACCTACGGTCTGACTACAGACATCTACTACAAAGGGTTCGAACTCAGCATGATGCTTCAAGGAAGCCAAGGCAATGACATTTTCAATGTCGGGGCAACCGCAGATTTGGACTTAGGCTACGGCCTCAACGTGCGTCGCGATGTGCTCTACAACCACTGGGATGCCAGTATGACCGATGAGCAAAAGGCACATGCCAAATATCCCATCATCTCGCGGTCGGTCAACAACCGTGCTTCCGACCGTTATATTGAGGATGGGTCCTACCTTCGCCTGAAGAACATCTCCCTGGGCTACAACCTGCCGTTGGCCAAGATGAAAATCAACTGGATGAAGGGACTCAAGGTATATGTCTCTGGCCAAAACCTCCTCACGCTGACCAACTACTCCGGCTACGACCCAGAGGTGAACTCCCGGGGAAGCGATACAGTCGTCTTCGACTATTACACACACCCGAATACGAAAAGCATCACCTTCGGTTTCCGAGCAGAATTCTAATAACGACCTCAACCCAAAGAATTATGAAAAAGACTATTATATTACTTGCTGCCGCCCTGCTGACCCTTTGCTCCTGCAACGACCTTTTGGAAGAGCACCCCAAGGCTGTGGCCGCAGAAACTTTCTACAGTACGGAGAAAGAATTGGACGCCGCACTCTTAGCCCCAATAGCGAAGATGAGCGTTTGGGATGGATTCGGGCTGCTTTCCTGGGGATTGCCGGAGGATCTCTCTGACATGATAAATGGCACTGGCTCATGGGCCCAACCCGGCGAATACAAGGAACTGAATCCCACCAACTATGGAAGAACGGATGCCATATGGCGACGACTCTACATGGCTATCCGCGACTGCAACATTCCTTTGTCACGTATTCCTGAAACGGCTCTTGACGAGAGCACCAAGGCAAAATACGAAGGACAGTTCCGTTTCCTGCGCGGATTCTACTATTACTATCTTGTGCGGTGCTTCAACAAAGGCATATTGCGCACAGAAAACAACATGGCAGAATACGATGTAGCGATGAGCGACAGTAAGGCACTCTTTGACTTCCTGACACAAGACCTGGAATTTGCTGCAGCAAATGCACCGGAGAAGGTTTCTACGGTGGGACTGCCGACCCGATATGCCGCCTTGGCCTTGCTCTCCGATGTGTATCTGTGGCAAAAGAACTACTCCAAAGCAGCTGAATGCGCTAAGAAAGTCATCGACAGCGGCAACTACAAACTGGTAACGGTGAAGAAAGCCGAGGATTTCGATAATGTCTTCGGACCCGACTTAGGCACCAGCACGGAGGAGATATACTACCAGAAATTTGACAACACCACTCCGGGATATAGTCAGTCTATCGTGATGTTCCTCTCCTACCCCGGTGCTAAGCCTCGCGGCCATGCCTTCAATCCGAATGGTGGCTGGCACGGCTTCTATTCCAAGGCCGACGAACCGCTTATCGCTAATTGGAGTGAGAAAGACTTGCGCCGACAGTACGACCTCTATGAGCAAGATTTAGGATTACAGATAGGAAAAACCTACATTCCAAGTAAGTTCACAGACCCAAGTCCACAATCCGGCGGCAACGACCTGCCTCTGATTCGCTATACGGATGTGCTACTCAACTTCGCAGAAGCCTCGACAATGGCTGCCGGGAAGACAACGGCAGAGTCTATCGAAGCCCTGAACCAAATTCGCAGGCGTGCCTACGGTTATTCCCCATCTGAGCCTTCGACGGTGGACTATCTGCTGGCAGATTACAGCACAAAGGAGAAGTTCCTGGAGATACTCGACAACGAGGAAGCCTACGAGACCTATGCCGAAGGCAAGCGCTGGTTCTACTTGAAACGCCGCGGCATCATTAAGGAGCAGGTGAAGAAAGAACAAGGCGTGGATGTCTCTGACAACAGCCTCCAGTTCCGCATTCCCGTCTCAGAGTACGACTACAACAAGAAGGTGACTCAGGCCGACCAGAATCCGGGCTACTAAGCGCTTGAGATAGGCTTCAGAAGTAAGATAAGGCAGAAAATATAGTATAGTGTAATCAACAACTCCGGTCTTCCTGTTGCCCCATCAACACGAAGAGCCAATAGGAAGACCGGCAATGAACGCTAATGATGAGAGGCAATTCATTCAAGGCTGTAAACATAAAGGTGGTCGGGCTCGTCGTGACCTGTCTGGTCTTCTCTCCTACAGCACTGTCAGAGAGGCTCTACGCACAGACAACCCCGACGGACAAGATGGATGCGGTCATGTCGGCCGGCTACCAAAAAGTGTGGAACAAGGAAGTGCAAGCACGCATCGACCGCGACATCCGCACCTATAGGATGGCTGATGCCACCTTGCAATTCGCGGGCAGCGTAAACCGTAAGGGCGTGCGGATAGAGCAGATGAGCCACGACTTTCTTTTCGGGTCGAACACTTTCCTTTGGGGCGACTGCCACTCCCCACACAATGACAGCATTTATTCCAACACCTTCGGGACCCTGTTCAATGCCGCCACCATAGCTTTCTACTGGCGAGATTTAGAGCCCACAAAAGGTCAGCCGAGGTTTGCGGCCGGTTCGCCCTACATCCACCGTCGGCCGGCTCCCGACCCGATAGTGGCATTCATGAACCGTCACAATGTCAACATCAACGGCCATTGCATCATCTACGGTCAGCCGTTTGCTATCCCTGCCTGGATGCCTGACAGCCGACTCCAGATGGACAGCCTCTTCAAGGCCCACATTCAAGAGCTGGCCTCCAGATATACCGACAAGATACAGCGATGGGATGTGGTGAATGAATGCTATGACCAGGTGAACCGCCACCTCATGCCCGACGACTACACTTTCAGATGCTACCAGTGGGCCAACGCTTTCTTTCCCAAGAGCGTCAGCTTGAACATGAACGAATGCGATATGCATTGGCCCACTACCGATATCAACCATTATGTTGAGATTGCCCGCAACCTCCTGTTCCGAGGCGCTCGCATCAACAACTTAGGTATCCAGAGCCACATCATGTCGACGGATGAAATGGAACAGATGGCTGAAGGAACCATCAGATATCTCACACCAGAACATATATGGGCCAACCTGCAGGCACTCTCGAAAGCTGAACGGCCCATTTACATCAGCGAAGTGACCGTCTGCGCCCCGGACAGCACGCCTCGCGGACTGGCTATCCAGGCAGCTGTGACCCGTAACCTCTACAGAATCTACTTCAGCCATCCTAATGTACGCGGCATCACATGGTGGAACATGGTCGACCATGGTGGCTTCAAGGGCGAGCCGCTCTACTCGGGCATTTACGACGTTGACATGAGGCCCAAGCCTGTCTATCATGTTCTGGACACCCTCATTCATCAGGAATGGACCACCCGCCTCACACAAGCTCCCGACAAGAACGGCGAGCTCCACTTCCGTGGGTTCAAAGGCCGTTATCGGATAACTTGGACCGACAAGAAGGGGCACCGCCACGAGTCTTTCATCCATTTGGACAAGGATGGAGCCTTCCAACTTTAGCAGCATCAATTAATCATCACCTATAAACAAGTATTATGAGAATCAAGCCAATAGCATTAACCTGCGTGGTCCTGTTGTCGACCACATGTTGGGCACAGACCCAGATTCCTCTGTCAGCAAAGCAAGACGTAGAGGGCATCATGAGTAAAGAATATTGGAAACTATGGAATCCAAAGGTTCAGTCTAAAATCGACCGCGACATCGAGCAGAACCGCAAAGCTGATGCCACAGTAAGTCTGCCAGGCTTGAAGCCCGGAACCCCTGTGAGTGTGGAACAAACGTCAAGCGACTTCATCTTCGGAGCGCACATCTTCAACTTCGATCAATTGGGCTCAAAAGAATGTAACGACAAATATAAGAATCTCTTCGGGACACTCTTCAACCGCGCAACCGTGGGCTTCTATTGGAAAACCTTCGAGACTCGGCCCGGAAGAAAACGCTACAGGGAGGAATACTGGGACACTGAAGATTGGTGGAATAACCAACAAAATCCGAAATATCAAGCCCACTGGCGTCGCCCGAGCACCGACAAAATCATAGACTTCCTGGAGAGCCGTGGCGTGGCCATCCACGGGCACCCCATGGTATGGGGCAACATGCGGTGGCAACGGCCGACCTGGATTTACAAGATGCTGACTCCAGAGGAAAAGAAGGAGATGGACAAGCTCGTCGACAAATACCCTGACACCTACGACATACTCTCGGAAACACGCTACGGCAAAGAATGGAAGAATGCTACCAGCGAGCAGCTGAGCACCACCTTCAAGAGCTTTGGCGAAAAACTGAACAGGCTCTACGAGATGCGTGTGCGCGACCTCATCAAACACTACGGCAATCGCATCAGCTCATGGGATGTGGTCAATGAGAGCGCTACCGACTTTGCCCACGGCAAGATGATTCCCGGACAGTTACTCATGAAGTCGGACTACGGCATAATGCCGGGCGACTACACCTACAAGGCCTTCAAGACAGCCGAGGACTGTTTCCCGCAAGGCGTGTGGAAGAACATCAACGACTACTGGGGAGGACCGGAATACGGACAACAGATAAAGAGCCTCATCAGCCGCGGGGCAAAGATCGATATAGCAGGGTCGCAGATGCATCTCTTTAACCCTCAGCAGTGTCTTGACATTGCAGCAGGGAAGAATATCGAAACCCCCACGCAAGTATGGAATCTGATGAACAGCATCTCGTCGGCAGGCGTACCCATCTGCCTGAGTGAGATCACCATCACCTCGCCCACTACCGACCATCGCGGACAGATGATACAAGCCATCATTGCCCAAGATCTCTATCGCCTCTGGTTCAGCATCAAGGACATGAAGGCCATCACCTGGTGGAATGTCGTGGACGACTGCGGAGCTCCTGGTGAGCCCTCTGTATCGGGACTGTTCACACGCGACATGCAGCCCAAGATGGCTTACTATGCCCTGAACAACCTTATCAATAAGGAATGGAGGACCAGCCTGAAATTGAAAGCAGGCAAGGATGGCACTGTCAAATTCCGTGGTTTCCGCGGAAAGTACCGCATCACCTATACCAATGAGCAAGGAGAGGAAAAGACCGTAGAATATCATGTGCAATAGAAAGCAATCAAAGGGCATGAGGAAAGCAATGATACCCTATAAGTGGGAGCTGGTCATCATGTTGTGGTTTGCCTACTTCCTTAACCAGGGCGACCGGCAGATTTACAACGTGGTGCTCCCGCTTATCCGCGACGACCTTCATCTGACCGATGTGCAACTGGGTCTTGTAGCAACGGCCTTCACCGTAACCTATGGGTGTCTCGTTCCACTCGGCGGCTTTCTTGGCGACTTCATGAGCCGTAAGAAGATTATCCTCACCAGCCTTTTGGTGTTCAGTATCGGCACCCTTTGCACGGGATTTTGCGGAGGCTTGCTCTCGCTCATCCTTATTAGAGGTATCACTTCGGGTGGTGGAGAAGCATTCTACTACCCATCAGCGACCTCACTACTGAGTCAGTACCACCGGAAGACAAGAGCCATGGCTATGTCCATCCACCAGACATCGCTCTATGTGGGCATCATAGCAAGTGGCTTCATTGCCGGCTACATTGGAGAGCGCTGGGGATGGCGGGCTTCCTTCGCAACCTTTGGTATCGGAGGATTACTTGTTGCCATCTATCTGGGCATCCGACTGAGGAACACACCACAGGAACGAGAAACTCCACAGATGAAAATCACCTTTCGTTTTGTGGTCAAAGAGATCTTCAAGCGGAAGACCGTGTGGATGCTGTGCCTTGCCTTCGGGTGCATGTGCTTCGTCAATATCGGCTACGTAACTTGGATGTCGACTTATTATTACGAAGAGTTCCATCTGCCTCTTTCCGTAGCTGGCTTCACGTCGATGTTCTATCACTTTGCGGCAGCCCTTGCCGGCGTGCTGATAGGAGGACGTCTGTCCGACCGCAGAGCCCTGCACGACCGCAAGGCCCGGATAAGAACTGAGTTCATAGGACTGCTGTGCGGAGCGCCCTTCATCTATCTGATGACCTCCACGACAAGCCTCTACTTCAGTTATGCCATGCTGGCCTGCTTTGGATTCTTCCGCGGCATCTACGACTCCAACCTTTACGCAGCCCTCTACGATGTCATAGAGCCGGAACTGAGAGCCTCGTCCGTAGGGGTGATGACGGCCTTCGCCTTCATCGTGGGCGCCCTGGCCCCTCTCGGCATTGGCTACTTGAAGAGTACGTGCGGTCTTGCTTTCGGCATGTCGCTGCTGTCGCTATTCTATTTGGCTGGTGCCGGCTTCATCTTCATAGCCATGAAATTCTTCTTTCTCAAAGAATATTACAATGAAAGTCAAATCACACATTAGTTAACTTTTAACACAAAAAACAATGAAAATCATTGACATGAGAGCGCGATGCGTTGCCATTCCTATGAACTGCATGCTGCGCCACAACACGGGAGTCCATCCGGGCTACCTGATGAGAACGATCTTAGAAATCTTCACCGACGAGGGCATCACGGGGCTCGGAGAAGTCGGGGGCGGCGACCAGC
Organism: uncultured Prevotella sp.; assembly: GCA_900318855.1. Lineage (GTDB taxonomy): Bacteria > Bacteroidota > Bacteroidia > Bacteroidales > Bacteroidaceae > Prevotella. The sequence goes on along the minus strand of ONMG01000261.1, from coordinate 3,566 downwards.
GTGCGGCTCTGATGAGACTCAAGCCACGCATCGTAGGCATGAACCCCTTCGATCTTGAAGCCATAAAGATGAAAGTGCTGCGAAGCATCTACTATATTTCCAACTCACGCCTCTACGGTGCCATAGAGATTGCTTGCCTGGACATCATCGGAAAGGCCTGCAACGTTCCGATGAATCAGCTCTTGGGCGGGAAGCTCCGCGACTCCATCCCCATGATAGCTTACTTATTCTGGCGGTATGACCGGCCTCAGGGCGGCAACGACACCTGCGCTGAAGACATGGCCGACTTCTGCGAACAACTGCACGAGGAATTAGGCGTAAAAGCTATGAAACTGAAAGCCGGTGTCATGGATCCCATGGAGGAGGTGCGTGTGCTCCAGCTTTGCCGCCAGCGTCTGGGACCGGACTTCGGATTGCGCATCGACCCCAACGGAGTATGGAGCGTAGCCACTGCCGTCAAGGCCGGGCATCGCATGGAGGAACTCGAACTGCAATACTTCGAGGACCCGTCATGGGGACTTGAGGGGATGAAGGCTGTACACGATGCCGTGCGCATTCCGCTGGCCACAAATATGTATCCGGCCAAATTCGACGACTTAGGTCCGGCCATCCACATGCGCTCGATAGACATTATTCTTACCGACCTCCACTATTGGGAAGGACCGCGTGGAGTGAAAGACCTTGTAGCCGTATGTCGCACCTTCAACTTGGGAGTAGCCATGCACTCTGGAGCCGAATTCGGCATCGAACTTGCAGCCATGTTGCACACGGCATCCACCATCCCCCAAATGACCATGCCCGGCGACGCTCACTACCACTATCTGAAAGACGACATCATCAAGGGAGGAAAGATGAAATATGTGGACGGAGCCATCAAGGTGCCCGAGGGACCGGGCCTGGGCGTCGAGCTGGACGAGGACAAGATGAAATATTACGAGAAATACTATGAGGAGCATGGCGACTACTATGCCCGTTTCCACCAAGACCCGTACCGGCCTAACTGGTACCCTATCGTAGGAGGAATCTAACTATGGGCATTGCTGACTCTTTCAACTTACGGGGAAAGACGGCTTTAGTTACCGGGGCGAGCCAGGGCATAGGGCGAAGCATCGCCCTGGCCTTGGCCGGACTTGGGGCCGACGTGGTGGTGAATTACCGGTCGCAGGACGGACTGGCCGCAAACGTGAAAGCCGAGATAGAGAGCTGCGGGGCAAGATGCTGGCTCTGGAAGTACGATCTGGCTGGCAGCAACCTTGCGGACGATTTTAAAGCGTTCCTCAAGGACAATGGTCTCAGCATTGACATCCTGGTGCTGAATGCCTCCGTGCAACAGCGCAACAACTGGGAGAAGATTACCCTTGACGAATTCGACCTACAGATGCATGTCAACGTATGGGCCTCGCTGCAACTGATGCAGTGCTGCGTACCTGCAATGAGAGAACGCCACTGGGGACGCATCGTGACCTTAGGCTCCGTGCAGCAGTACCGTCCCAGCCGTCAGATGACTGTTTACGCCGCCTCAAAAGCCGCACTGCGCAACATCGTCAACAGTCTCGCCGTACAGCTTGGCGGAACGGGCATCACCGTGAACAACCTGGCTCCGGGAACCATTGCCACGATACGCAACAAGGAGGTGCTTGCCGATGCCGACTTCCGCCAGAAAGTGGAGGGCAACATTCCGCTGGGATACATCGGCCAGCCTGACGACCTGGCCGCAATGGCAGCCCTCCTATGCAGCAACGCGGGAAGCTACATCACCGGTGACGACATTCTCGTGGACGGTGGAATGAATCTACCACAATAACATCTAAAGCATATGAGTATAGAACAATACAAGAAAGAGGTTGGGATGATGCACCTCGAAAAGCTCATCCAGACACGTGAGGGCATATCCGATAAAGCCTTTCCCATTCCGGACAAAGAGTTGCTGCAACGCTACGAGCAACTCTACACGGGAGCAGTCAACGACGTGATGAGGGAATTCTGTCTACTCGATCAGGCTTTGCCAGGGCGCATCAAGCCCTTGCGCGAATATACGGCGGTGGCAGGTTTCGCCTTCACCGTCAAGAGTGCACCCAATGCCAAGATAACGGGCGAGATGGAATACCGCACCCAGATGCTGGACACGATGAAGGAAGACGACTTCGTAGTCTGGGACACCAGTCGCGATCAGAATGCCACGCTTTGGGGAGGTGTCATGACGGCTACGGCAAAAGGCAAGAAGCTGAAGGCCGCCTGCATTGACGGTGGCATCAGAGACACCCATCAGATTCTCGCCGCCGACTTCCCAGTATTTTACGAATACCGCATATCCAACGGTTCCTTGGGAAGATGCATGATATCCAATTACCAGATTCCAATAAAGATCGGAAATGTCACCATCAAGCCGGGAGATGTCGTGATGGGCGACATCGACGGTGTGCTGATTATTCCACGCGACATTGCTTATGAGGTGCTGCTGAGAGCCGAAGAGATAAAGAACAACGAGAAAAAGATTTTCTCTTGGGTCAAGAACGGCGACTCTATCCGCACTATCAAGGAACGTGGCGGATACTTCTAACAGAGCCAATGCAAGAACAGAAAGTAATGGGTTAGTTGGCGTTGCTCAATTGGCGACGCATTAAGATGGGAAATCCGCGGCCTACTTACAGACCGCGGATATTTCGTTTGCCTTCAACGCATAAGCTCGCTCCACGGAACTATTAGAAAGCATCTTCTATGAGCTCACGAGTGATGTCAAGCTGGCGCCGGATAATGCGGTCCATAGAATCGTTGAAACGGAAAGAAGGCAGGAACACACTGAGCGAGGCTATCACCTTCCCTTTCTTCTTTACGGGCACGGCAAATCCGACAATATGATGGGAGTCTTTCATCACGTACGGGTCGTGCTCCCTGATTTTATCCAGTCGGGCCAGGAGCTTCTCCTTAGTGTCCAATCCCGACCACTGGTCTTCGGTGGGCAATCCTACATGCTGGATAAAGTCTTCCCTCTCGGTCTCGCTGTAATGTGAGAGCAGCAGCCTTCCCGTAGCCGCCATGTAGACGGGCTTGTCGGTTTTCAAGGCTACTATCACCTGATGAGAGCATTCCGACTTATACACGATATGGCGCTTGTAATTCTTGATGACCGAAAGGATGACGGTCTCATTGAGCATCTCCCTCAAATCCTCAATCGCATATCGCGCACATTTCGCCAGTGGCCGCTCATAGCTGCCTCCAATGGGCAGTAAGGAAGTCATCGGCCCCAGCCTATAACCTCCCCTACGCTTCACTTGCGTCACATATTCTCGGTCTATCAGCGTCTTAAGAATATTGGCGCAAGTTCCTTTGTCTAATCTCAAGCGCAACGCAATTTCACCAAGACTGCAGGAGCGGTCAAGGTTCTGCCCTAAATATTCCAGGATATCTATCGCACGGTTGACTACTTGTATCATTGTTGGTAAATCATCATTGAGGTAACAAAAGTTTATCCTTCCTAATTCTTCGCAAAGTTATCTATAAATGTTGACATTCCAAAGCAAATGCCCCACTCAAAATTCTCCCCTCTACGAATAAAACGCCCAAGT
>ONMG01000253.1 GCA_900318855.1 uncultured Prevotella sp. | reverse complement strand
CAATTAATATTAAAGATATACCAGTGGAAACTTATAACTTTGCAGCCGAAAGAAGTAAGCTTACATGCTTATAAGCAAAAAATCAACTACATCACAAATTCTTCATTGCATGATTAAGAATCATTTCAGAAAGACTGGGCTGCGGCTTATTGCGCTTTGTGCCACCTTGCTCACGTCTTTAACCACTAAGGCGCAGATCTCCAGTTGGCATTATTATACCAACGAAGGCGCTGAAACCCAGCAGGGTGTGGAAAACTGTGCCTACGGACTGTACTTCATTGACAACAATGACGGCGAGAATACCATTACTGTCTATGGTTACACAAAGGTGACGGACGCTAATGTGAATAGCAAGATCCATCTCGTTATCCCTGAGAAAGTGGTCGAGAAGGGCCTCACCTACACCGTGACGCGCATTGACAATGAGACGACTGAGGAAGGCAAGGGCGTCTTTGCTTCCACCTCTGACATTCAGTCGGTGATTGTGCCCAACACGGTTACCACGATCGGTGCAGACGCTTTCTGGTCGTGCATGAATCTGCAGGAGATTTCTTTGGGTAACAGCCTAACCACCATTGGCGACAACGCCTTCCAATATTGTGCAGCTCTGCGCAGCATCTCCTTGCCCAACACGCTTACTACCGTAGGTAACCATTTCCTCTGTCATTGTAACCAGATCGAGGCTTTGGTTATTCCAGAGAACCTTGTTACCATCGGCAACTATTTCCTGCATGGATGTGAAAGTCTGCGCAATGTCTACCTCGTGGGCAGCAAACAGCGATCTTTAGGCCAGTATCCTTTCTGTTCACAGAAACAGCAGAATGACCAGCAGGTGCACGACTGCACTTTCTGGGTAGAGAGTGAGGCTATCTATCATTCTAACTACGAGAACAACGACAACTGGCACAATGTTGACGCATCCTATACCGGCTCTTACGATGCTTCGTGCGATGGAACTTATACCAACCAGGGCAACCATTATGCCTGGAATAGGAAGGACGACCAAACGGTAGTGGACCCTATATTCTATCCCTACAAACCGAAGTGGACGACGGCCTGCTTCCCCTCAGACGTGGATGTGAAAGCAGAGTTTGGCGATGGTGCACAAGCTGCCATCCTCAACAGTGCAGAGTACGACAATGCCGCTTCTGAAAAGGATAAAGCTTGCTTCTATCATCTCTACTTCGAACTCGTACAGCCGGATGCCAACGGACGTGTCATCATGAAGGCAAACACCCCCTATCTGCTGAAGGCCGACCCCAAAAACACAGGCTCTGCCTACATCGTGAAGGCTTCGCAAGAGAACAAGTCGCGCACCGACGAGCAGAACTCCGTTACAGTAGGCATCAAGAATGACTCTGATGATCCTTCGGCCTCAAAAACCGAAGTACGCATGCTCGGCACATATACCGATGGCGGCTATCACCTTGCTGCGGGGGAGTTCTTCTTCTCCAATCCCGATCCTGCAGATGGTGGTGACTATAACAAACACATGACATTCTACAAGAAGGGCTCCTACGACCGCATAATTCCAACTTACCGATGTTATTGGCAGATAATCAAGGACGGCTCGAAGGACGAGAACGCCAAGCTGAGCATTGGCTTTACGGATGGTACTTCGGCAACGGGTATCCAGACCCTAAAGAGACCGCAACCCCGTGATGCGCGCGTCTACAACCTGCAAGGACAGTGTCTCGGTGTGAAGCCACTATCAGAACTGCCGGCCGGCATCTATATCGTGAATGGAAAGAAGATGGTCAAACATTAAAAACGAAGGAATCATGACTCAGATGAGAAAGCTCTATATAGCCCCCACTACAGAATTGTTCCAGATGGAGGTAAGCCATATGATATGTAACAGCAATCACAACAAGGCTGCTGGTACCATTGGTGGCAATGGTTCGCAAACAAGCGGTGAACATGTATCCTACGGTGGCGAAGACCCTGGCGAAGATGTATCCGCCGACGCAAAATCCCATGGCAGCGGACTTTGGGACGAATGGGAGTAAGTACTAATCCCTCACTATTATTTGCCGACCGGACTGCGACCCGCCCTAACTCAAAGAGCATGAGAGAAGGGCAGCAGCTGTCCGGTCGGTCGTTTTAAGCCTTACTCGTGCTTCACTTCAATCTTCCACGTCCAGTCATCGAAGTAGAGATTGCCTCCCTCCCACTCTGCTTCCCCGCGCTGGAAGTCCACGGTCTCACTGCGCGGATAGCGTTTTGCAGGATATAGCGCCTTACTAAAATCCGAATTTACTACCATCCGCCACGAATCTATGCCTCCCAAAAAGAAGTATCGTTCTGCATCATTCTTCGCATAAGAGGGTATGCCGAAGCTTGTATCCACAGGCACCCAACCTTTGCCTTCAAAGAAAATCTCGCCCCAGTCGTGTAGATTCTCATTCCCCGGGTGCAGCATGAAACCACTCTCAAAGCGGGCCGGAATGCCGCTGATGCGACAGAGTGTAAGGAAGAGCAAGGTCACCTGCCCGCAGTCGCCATGGCGATTCTCAAGCACATACTCCGGTATATTCTCTATCGTGGAGTACTCTCGGGCTGAGGCCCAGGGAAAGGTAGTGGCCACCCACTCAAAGAGGCGCCGCGCCTTGAGCAAAGGGTTACGCTCACCTGCCGTAAGACTGTCGGCAAGATGGCGCAGACGAGGGGTGAAAACGATATGGCTATTGCGCTCCGACGTATAGTGCCGATAAAGGGCCGAAGAGGTGTCGTAAGGCCGGATGTCCGCAGGCTTCAGACCGTACCAGCAACCGTAAGACACATAATCGAAGGTCGCCGAGAACACTGTGGGGCACCCGCGTCGGGCCCGCTGTTCCATGTAGAGTGAGGAATGCGCACACGAGTCGGGAGCCAGCACATAGCGCTTCTGCGATGTGGTAATGAGTCGCACCTTCTGCTGTCGCGCCACGTCACGACGCGGGAACGGCAACCAGCATCTCACCATCTTGCCCGCGGGCACGCGATTAGCCTTGACCGTCAGCGTATAGGTGACGCGTATGCGCTTTGGCTCTGCCCACGGCTGCTTCCCACTGGCCTTCGACAGGATAGCGGGTACATTCGCGGCATCCACCGTCTCGTAGCCATTAACCAGAGGGCCGTCCTTTTGCTCCCGGAGGTGGCGGCACAGAGGGTCGATGCGGAAGAGATTGGGAGCGGCATTGTGGAAATAGCGCTTCTCGCCGTTAATGATTCTCATCTCCAAGGCTCCACTACGCTCCCAGCTATTGAGCTGAGCGTCGCTCACATCGGGGATATAGCGCTGGATGTAGGCCTTGACCTCAGCGCGCGACTTATTGAAATCGACTGCTATTCGATGACTCAAGTCGGCCTCCCACGAATACGACTGAGCCATGACTGACGACGGAGCCAAAGAGACACACAAGACGATGCACTGGGCACAGTGGCAGAAGTACTGCCATGACGACGACCCGAGATGAAGACTCTGCATGGGTAATGACATTATTGGTGAGACACAAGTAATCAGACTAACCGGACACCGATTCCGGGACGGTCGGGAAGGGTTATCCGGCCTTTTACTACCGTCATGCCGGTGAAGCGGTCATTGGAGATGAGCAGGTTGCCATCGAGGTCGGCGAAGTCGACAGCCGGCGACAGTTGAGCCGCGGCCGACACCGCGCACGAGGTCTCCGTCATGCAGCCCACCATCACCTTCATGCCCACCGCCCGGGCATAGTTGAGCATCTTCCACGCCTCACGCATACCCGTGCACTTCATGAGCTTGATGTTGATACCCGAATAAGCGCCCTGCACATCCTTGATGTCGCTCAGCCGCTGCACGGCCTCGTCGGCAAAGATGGGCAGGGGACTGCGCTCGGTGAGCCATGCAATGTCGTCGCGCTGTTCTCTGGGCATGGGTTGTTCCACCATGACGATGCCGTGCTGCTGGAGCCAGTAAATCATGTCGAGGGCTTTGCTGCGATCGTTCCAGCCCTGATTCACGTCGACCGCTATGGGCAGATAAGTCTCCTCACGAATGGTCTCTATCATCTCCTTGTCGTTGTCGCGTCCGAGCTTCACCTTGAGGATGTTGAACTTCTTGTCGCATTCGCGCGTCTTCTGTTTCACCATGTCACGGGTGTCTATACCGATGGTGAACGTGGTCGACGGAGCCTTCTTCGGGTTCAGTCCCCAGATGTGGTACCAGGGTGCACCCAGGAGCTTGCCTACGAGGTCGTGGAGGGCAATGTCGACAGCGGCCTTGGCAGCGGTGTCACCCGGCGACAAGCTGTCAACATAGGTGAGGATATCGTCCAAGCAGAAGGGATCGGTGAACGGACTGAGGTCGACCTTGGAGAGAAACTTTGACACACTCTCCACCGTCTGACCGAGATACTGAGGCATGGAAGCCTCGCCATAGCCCGTCACTCCCTCGTAGGTTATCTCCACCTGCACGTCGGGCGTTGTGGTGCGGGAGTAGGTGGCCACCGTGAAAGTATGCCGCAATTTGAGTTCGTAAGGGAAGAAGCGCATAGAGAGCTTCCCGCCCAAGCCATGAGTATTGATGTTTACCATATTACTGTTGTATGTTCTGATGAGCGCCGCCTCCTCGACGAAGCCCTATTGTTCCGGATGTCTACCGTAAAAGGGCAAGAGCTCCGTAGTGCGCAAGGCTGCCGTCTTATTGACATAGGGCAGCACTCGCTGAGCCCAGAGCAGCCGATGACGGTTATAAGCGTCATAGAGCGGATCGGAAGGAAGCAAGCTGCTCACGTGCACCCAGCCCAGCGAGTGGATGAAGCGCCCCTTACCTATATAGATACCCACATGGTGGACATGAGCCGGTTCGTTGTCGTGGGGCTTACTGCCGAAGAACACCAAATCACCGGGACGCAAGTTACTGAAATCGGGCGCTATCTCAATATGCTCGCCGATGAGGGCCTGCTGACGGGCGTTGCGCGCTATAACCACATCGTGCATGAGCATCACGGAAGAGACAAAGCCACTGCAGTCGACTCCCTTCGTACTCGTGCCACCCCACATATAAGGAATGCCATTGAAGCTGAGGGCTGTAGCAAGAAGGGAGGCAGCAGAAAGCGAAACCTGCCGACGAAACATCGTCAGCTCCTGCGCCGCCCGCTTGGGCAAGTAGCCCGTGCGTCCGTCGGGATAGGCCACATGCCAATAGGAACGGCTGCTACCCAAAAGAGCCAGACGGTTGGAGGCTACGACATCGCCCACATGACTCGACCGCTCATTGGGAGCGGAATAGACAAAGCCATAGAAAGCGGTTACGTTCACCTTAGGCCGTTGGTTCCAGGCGACGAGTTGGGCGCGCGTCATACGCCAAACCGAGGAAGGATGCACCCAAGCCTCATAGCCGTCAGGGGTGACGACATGCAGCCAGTCGTTCTCTCCCGACACCTTCACCGGCATGCCCAGCAAGGCCTGAGTGGACATGCCCGCATCGTAATCGGCAGCGTTGCGCAGATTGCACACACTGACATCTATCACTCCCCACGAACGGTCATCGGTCTGCGCCACGGCACCCACCGCGAAGCAAAGACAAACGGAGAGAAGCACACCGCACTCAGCCACGGAGCCGGCCTTTCTGAGGAGACAAAGGACTAAACTTGAAATATTCTGCATAGTATCCGCATTATTCGGCATGACAAAATTACTGATTATTCAACAAAGGAGCAAACTATTGCCCCATAAATGTTAGGGTGGCTGATGAAAAACAGGGTCACAGGATATTCCTTGTGGGTTAGTTAATCGCTATCCAAGCACAGTGCATCCGCGGAACATGAAGCAAGAACGATTATTGCTGTCAAGTCTGACATGAAGTTCGTTTGCTTAGGTCCACTGACTGTGCTGATGAGCCGGT